>JALHUE010000307.1 GCA_022866145.1 Anaerolineales bacterium
GACGCTGACGGCCGTGCTCGACCCGGGGGACGAGGTCATCGTCCCCACGCCCTCCTTCGTGGCGTATCAGCCGGAGGTCTTGCTGGCCGGCGGAGTCCCCGTCCCGTTGCCGACTCAGCTGGAAGACGATTTCCAGGTGCGACCCGAGGCGTTCGAGCGCCTGATCACGCCCCGCACCAAGGCTGTGCTGCTGGGGTACCCCAGCAATCCCACCGGGGCAGTGATGTCGCGCCAGAACCTGCTCGCCCTAGCGGCCATCGTCGAGCGCCATGACCTGTTGGTCATCTCAGATGAAATCTATGACCGCCTGGTGTATGGCGGCCACCAGCATGTGTGCTTCGCCTCGCTGCCGGGGATGCAGGCGCGCACGGTCACGCTGGGCGGCTTCTCGAAGGACTACGCCATGACCGGCTGGCGCATCGGCTACGCCGCCACGCCGGCGCCGTTGCTGGCCGAGCTGCGCAAGGTTCACCAGTACACCATCATGTCTGCCTCGACCATGTCTCAGGACGCCGCCCTCGAAGCGCTGCTGCACGGCGAGGCACACGTCGAGCGCATGCGGTCGGAGTACGATCGGCGGCGCCGGCTGATCGTCTCTGGGCTGAATGAATTGGGCATGCCGACCTTCGAGCCGCTGGGCGCTTTCTACGCCTTCCCTTCCATTGCAGCCACCGGCATGAGCGACGCGGTCTTTGCCGAAAGGCTGTTAACCGAGGAACGGGTTGCCGTCGTTCCCGGCAGCGCCTTCGGCGCCGACGACGGCTTCGTCCGCTGTTCGTACGCCACCTCTTACGAGAAGATCGAGCAGGCGCTCGAACGCTTGCGGCGGTTCATGCAGCGCCACGGCTGACTTCCAGCCCCAGACCCGCCCCGCTGTTGTACAATCCCACGCATGACCGACTGCCGACCCTCTATCGGCCTGGAAGTGCACGCTCAACTGCAGACGCAATCCAAGATGTTTTGCGCCTGCCCGGTCGTCGACTCCACCTCGGCTCGCCCGAACAGCGCGGTGTGCGAAGTGTGCACCGGTATGCCCGGGACGCTGCCGGTTGCTAACCAGCGGGCGGTGGAGTATGGACTGCGAGTGGCCCTGGCCCTTGAGTGCACCATCGCCACCACCAGCTTGTTCGCTCGCAAGAACTACTTCTATCCCGACCTGCCCAAGGGCTATCAGATCTCGCAGTACGAGTTCCCCTTGGCGCAGGGGGGACAGTTGACCGTGCCCCTCGATCGCGGCGAGAAGAGGGTACGCATCCGCCGAGTCCACCTGGAGGAAGACACCGGCAAACTGGTGCACCAGGAAGGCTCCTCGCTGATCGACTACAACCGCTCCGGCGTGCCTCTGCTCGAGATCGTCACCGAGCCCGACCTGGAATCTGTCGAAGAGGTGCGGCACTACGCCGCCGTCCTGCGGCGGCTGCTTCGCTACCTCGGCGTCAACAGCGGCGACATGGAGAAAGGCGTGATCCGGTTCGAGGCCAATGTCTCGGTCCGCCCGCAGGGCAGTGACGTCTTGGGCACTCGCACCGAGGTCAAGAACCTGAACTCGTTCCGGGCCCTGCTGCGAGCGGTTGCCTTCGAGATCGAGCGCCAATCGGCCTTGCTGGCTGCGGGTCAGCCTGTGCTGCAGCAGACGCTGGGGTGGGACGAGCGAGGCGGGGTCACCCTCCCCCAGCGCAGCAAGGAAGAAGCCCACGACTACCGCTACTTCCCCGAACCCGACCTTCCCCCACTGGTCCTTGAGCCCGGATGGATCGATGACGTGCGGCGGTCGCTGCCCGAGCTGCCGGTCGCCCGCATGCGGCGATTCCAGAACGCCTACGGCCTGTCTTCCTCGCTGGCGGGCGTGCTCACCGAAGACCGAGCCGCCGCCGATTACTTCGAGGCCGCTTGCGCTGCCTCCCCCGGCCTCGCAGCCGCGGACGTGGCCCACTGGGTTTCCGGTGAGTTGTTCTCCCTGCTCAACCAAGAGGGCTTGGCCATCGAGGCCTGCCCCTTGCCGCCCGAGGCCCTAGCGGAGATCCTTCGCTTACAGCAGACCGGGCGGATCAACCCGACGACCGCCAAGCAGCTGCTGGCGGAGGTCTTCCACAACGGCGGGAGCCCAACGACCCTGGTCGAGCAGCGGGTCCTCGCCCAGGTCACCGATCCCTCCTCCATCGACGCCTTGATCGCCCAAGTCGAGCAAGCCCACCCGGCACAGGTGTCCCAGTACCTCGAGGGAAAGAAGGGGATCGAACAGTGGCTGTTCGGCCAGGTGATGCGGGCGGCCTCCGGCAAGGCGGACCCGCATATTGTGCAGGATCGCCTGCGGCGCAGGTTGACCGAGCTTGAGAAGACTCGCCGACCCTTGTGAAGGTCGTCACTTGACCTGCCCCAGGGGCTGGACTACCGTTCTACCAGGCAGACGACTGACCGAAAGGGGTGCGCTGGGTTGACGGGCTTCCCAGGCGGTCAGTTCCCCCTGTTCTAACCCCCCTACGGGGGAGCCTTATCTCTGAATGAGGGCAGAAGACGTGAATACGTTCGAAATGGCTCAGGCTCAGTTCGACGCAGTGGCGGCCCAGCTCAAGCTCGAGCCCGCCATTGCAGAATACCTCCGCTGGCCGATGCGCGAATTCCGCTTCACCATCCCGGTCCGCATGGATGATGGCAGCTTGCGCATCTTCACGGGTTTCCGCGTCCAGCACAACGACGCCCGCGGGCCCAACAAGGGTGGCATCCGCTTCCACGCCAGTGAGACCATCGACACGGTGCGGGCGCTGGCCATGTGGATGACCTGGAAGTGCGCCGTGGCCGACATCCCTCTCGGCGGCGGCAAGGGCGGCATCATCGTCGATCCTTCCACCTTGAGCGTCGGCGAGAAGGAACGCCTGTGCCGCGGCTGGATACAGCAGATGTGGAAGAACCTCGGGCCGCGCCAGGATGTGCCCGCGCCCGACATTGGCACCACCCCACAGATGATGGCTTGGATGATGGACGAATACAGCAAGCTGGTCGGTGCGTACACGCCCGGCATGATCACCGGCAAGCCCTTGAGCGCCGGCGGGTCCCTCGGCCGGACCGAGGCCACTGGCTACGGCGTCACCTACTGCATCCGCGAGGCAATGCAGCACCTCAAGCTGGCTCCCAAGGACTGCACCGCCGCCATCCAGGGCTTCGGCAACGTCTCCCAGTACGCCACGATCGGATTCACCGAGATCCTCGGCGGCAAGGTCGTGTGCGTCTCCTGCTGGGACAACAAGGACAAGAAGTCGTACACCTTCAGCAAGAAGGAGGGGGTCGACGGGCGGTTCCTGCTGACGATCACCGATCAGTACGGCACGATCGACAAGGAGGCTGCCAAGAAGGCCGGCTACGAGCTCGAGGCCGGCGACGCCTGGCTGAGCAAGGACGTCGATGTCCTGATTCCCGCCGCCTTGGAAGGCCAGATCACCGGCGAGAACGTCGGCAAGCTCAGCACCAAGGTCAAGATCGTCGCCGAGGGAGCCAATGGTCCGGTCACGATCGAGGCCGACAAGGAGTTCCAGAAGAGGGGAATCCTCGATATCCCTGACTTCCTGTGCAACTCAGGGGGTGTCACCACGTCTTACTTCGAGAGCGTCCAGAACGACATGAACTTCTACTGGACCACTGAAGATGTGCTCAAGCGCCTGGACGACAAGATCAGCACAGCCTTTCACGCCGTGCTCAAGATGTCGCAGGACCATAAGGTGTACATGCGCGATGCCTCCTACATGGTTGCCATCGACCGGGTCGTCAAGGCGATGCAGCTCCGCGGCTGGGTCTAGCCTACTTCCGGCCGTCTGATAAGCCTCCTGTTGCAGGGCGGTTCAGGCAAATTTTGGAGAGCACCAGCAGCGTTTCGTGGTTGGTGCTCTCTCTACTCTCAAGCATCCTTATCACTCAGTGAGGAATGGACTCGTAGTAGTCGTAGGGCCTGGGGATAGGGGGGAGAGGACGGCTTTTTGGGGGCACACCCCCTAGATAATTGGGACCCAGGGGAAACCTACCCATGGATAGGGATTGTGAACCGAGGAGAAGTCCACAGGCATCCTGGGGAGGGACAGGGGACAAGGAGGCCCGCGGAGTAGCTCGTTTAGGTGAAGACCGACAGATGGGGGCAGCAACCCAACTCAGAGCAAATATGGCGGAGAGATGGCTGGACATCGGAAACGGACAAGGGCAGTTCTCCCCACGAAACAGGAGTTATCCACAGTTAGTGAGGGCTTATCCACAGCCCATCGCTCGTCAGGAAGGCTGGTTTACAATCGGCCTCGGCCACGCCCTGGAGGAAGAATCGCAGCTGGGGCCGGGAAGATCGAGGCCCCTGGCCGCGGAGGCGGGCGGCTGATCGACAGTCCCAGAGGGGGCCAGAGAAATGGCGATCCGGCCGGAACCTTCCCGGGACCTCGCCCACAGGAAGAGAGGGAGAAGGTGGATCTGCGAGCAGCCGACCTTCAAGCCATATGGACGGCGGAGAACCGGCCACCATTTCGATTTCCACCTTGCCAAGGTGTCGATGTTTGATGGCCCTGGGTATCCGCAGCGGAAGCGAGGTGTGGCCGGGTTCTCGGGGCAGTCGGCCGGCGGCATGCCCGTGCAGCACACCCAGGAAACCAGGTTGGACGGCAGGCATAGCAGGAGATTCCGGACCTTTCGCCAGGGTGAACGAGCTTCCAGAGCGGTGAGGAATCTGTGAAGAGCGTCTCGGATTCGATCTTGCCGGGCAACGTTCAGGGTTGGCGAGGCCTGATGGCCGAGGCCGGCCGGAATCTACAGGCTGCGCTGGGGGACAAGCATCGGGTGGTGATCGTCGGCCCAGCCAACACAGGCAAGTCGACCTTGTATAACCGGCTGATCCAGTCACGGGCGGACCGGCAGGACGTGAGCCCGCTTCCGGGGACGACCACCGCGGCCAGGCTGGCGGACTCGGGGCTGTTTGCCTTGGTCGATACCCCGGGCATGGACGTGGCCGGACCACAAGGAGAGGCGCAGCGCGAGAAGGCGATGAGCGCAGTGCGCCAGGCGGACTACATCGTGTTGATACTCGACGGAAGCCGCCCCGTCGGACCCAAGCAGCGCGCGCTGTACCTGGACCTGCTGGGGCTGCGCAAGCCGATGGCCGTTGTGCTGAACAAGATCGACCTTGTGGTCAATCAGCGAGAAGCAGTCGTGGACCGAACGGCGCGGGCGTTGGATCTGCCGGCGGAAGACATCCTGCCAATCAGCGCCCGCGGCGGAATCGGACTGAGCCGGTTGCTGGTGACGATCGTCAGCGACGAGCCGGGGCTGGTGGCGGCGCTGGGACAGGCCATGCCCGAATACCGCTGGCAATTGGCACAGACTGTGATTTCGCGCTCGGCAAGCGCTGCAGCCGCTATCGCCCTCACCCCGCTGCCGATCCTCTCCTTCATCCCCCTGATAGGGATCCAATCGCTGATGGCGCTGTCGATCGCCCGCATCTATGGCAAGCGGGTGACGCTGGCCCGGGCTCGGGAGCTGCTCTTCACCTTTGGCATGGGCGTGCTCGGCCGGACTCTGTTCATCGAATTGAGCAAGCTCGGCGGCCCTCCCGGCTGGGTGGTTTCCGTGGGCGTGGCAGCCGGGATGACGGTTTCCACGGGATATGCCGTTGCCACCTGGTTCGAACGCGGCGAGCGGCTGCCATCGGCGGCCATCCTGCGCGTGGCGCGGGCGGTCGCCCAGAACCTGATGGGTCGACTGCGCGGCGGCAGCCGCAAGACCCTGCGGCGCCAGGTCGGGGAAGCGCTGGAGACACTGCCGCCGCGCGATCTCGTGACCCAATCCGAGCCAACGACCCCCGAGCACACCCCGTAACCGGTGCTCGAGGCGAGCGCCGGCGGAAGGTAACTCCGTCGAGGGAGGCCCATCTGTGTCCGAGAGCGCGCGAGACCTGCTGGTGAGGGGCGTGGCGGCAGCCAAGGCGGGGGATTCCAAGGAGGCCCGCTTCTTCCTGGAGTGGATGCTGCGGAACGAACCGACGGCTGACCAGCGCACAGAAGCCTGCCTGTGGTTGAGCGATCTGAGCCAGGAACCCTCTGAAGAGCGGCGCTGGCTGGAAGAGGTCCTTGCACTGCGGCCGGCCGACTCGCGGGCCCGGCGCAAGTTTGCGCTGCTGACCGGAGACCTGCGTCCAGACGAGGTTGTGAACCCCGAGGCCTTGCCGGCACCGACAGAAGATACGGCAGCCCCCGAGAC
>JALHUE010000308.1 GCA_022866145.1 Anaerolineales bacterium
GCCAGTTGGCGGTCGGTCCAGTCGTTGCGGTAGGCGGCGTCGAATCCGAATAGACGCAGCAGGCGCGCCAGACGCCCCAAGTGCACATCCAGCACAAATCGGATCTGGCGCAGCGGTTGTGGGCGCACTCGAATCAGGGAAGAGACGTCCAGCGACTCGAAGACCGGAAAGACACTCACCCAGTCGGCGTCCTTGAGCGAGTGCTCAAACGGCACGCTCTCCCCATTCACCAGGATCACATCCACCTCGGTGTGCGGCACGCCGAGCGCCTCGATCACATCCTTGACGGCAGGGGATCCGGCGAAGTGGTGTACGCTGTCCGAGTGCCGCCGCCCTTTGTGCAGGAAGTCGTTCAGCTCGGCGTAGAAGCGGAAGTGAGCTTGTCGCATAGAGAGCCCGCTTGGATTCTATGCCATATAGAGCGACCGACCATTGGTTCAATTCAGCCGCCTCCGCTATCCTTGTCGCCTGGCCGGCGGGCCGGGAGGACGTTGGCCAGACCGTCACGCCCGGTTGTTCAGGCTGTATCCGGACAGGGAGGGCAAAGCATGGTGAAGAAGACCGTCGGCTACGTGGAGCTCGAATGGACATGCCCGCGCTGCCAGACGCGCAACCCTGGCCCGAACAAGTTCTGCAACGGCTGCGGCGCTCCGCAGCCGGAGGACGTGGCGTTCGAGCAGCCCCTGCAGGAGAAGCTGATCACGGACGCCGCCACGCTGGCTCAGGCGAAGGCCGGCCCTGACGTGCACTGCGCCTACTGCAGCGGACGGAACTTGGCCTCGGCCAAGTTCTGCGGGTCGTGCGGCGCAGACCTGGCTGGAGCCAAAGCTCGAGAGAAGGGCCGCGTCGTCGGGGCCCATCGGTCAGCGCCGATGCCCGACGTCGCCTGCCCGGCGTGCGGCACGATGAATCCGGCCGACGCTCGCCAGTGTCGACAGTGCAGCGCTCCCCTCCCCGGAGCCGGAGCTGCTGCCGCTCCGGCCGCGCCTCGTCCCCCCGCTCGACCGATGGGCCGCGGCCTGGTGATCGGCGGGGCTGCGGTCTTTGGGATCTGCCTGCTGGCTGCGGTGATCTTGATGCTCCTCTCCGGCAGAACCCAGGAGCGGGTGGCGCAGGTCCAGTCCGTCGAATGGGAGCGCAGCGTCGAGGTCCTGGGGCTGGCGCCTGTCGGGGGTCAGGATTGGGCGGATCAGATCCCTTCGCAGGCCGAGGTCGGGGCTTGCCGGGACGAACTGCGCCAGACCGTGGACCAGGCCCAGCCCGGAGCCATCGAGGTGTGCGGCACGCCGTATACCCTCGATTCCGGCAGCGGCTTCGGTGAAGTTGTCCAGGATTGCATCTATGAGGTCTATGACGACTACTGCGAGTACACGCTGATGGATTGGACGGTGATCGACACTGCCGTCCTGACCGGCAGCGACCCGCGACCGGTCTGGCCGGCGCCCGCCCTCTCTGGGCAACAGCAGTTTGGCAACCAGGCGGAGTCGTTCCTGGTCAACCTGGTAAGTGACGGCGAGACGTATACCTTCACCCCCGACTCACAGGCCGAGTTCAGCCAGTTCCTCCCCGGGAGTTCCTGGATCCTGGCCGTGAACTCGTTTGGCGCGGTGGTCGACGCCGAACCGGCCGACTAATCCCCAGCCGGAGAGCGGGGAGCGCACCGCCCGGAATCTTGAGGCCGCTTGACTACCGAACGCCTCGCCGGAGAACAGCCAGTTCGTTCCAGCACAGCCTGGGTGTGGCACGCCACGGGATCCGGCGGAAGCCGGAACCCCTATCACCAGCCGGCCCCAGACCGTTAAACACCGCCCCCCTGTCCACTCGGGAAGCGCCGCAATGCCTGCTCTTCGGCTGTGACCCTCAGCCGAAACCAAGCGTGGGCTCGGACAGCGTAGGCTGCCCTGGCCGGGCCGAGGGCCGTTTGCCGGCCCTCTCCCAGGCTTGCCGCCTGGCCCTCCCTGCCTCGGCTGATCCGCCCAGCGCCGATCCCGGGCTGTCCAGCCGAACCCCGGTTGCCTCTTGACATATCAGTATGTTGTCGGTATATTGTCTAGGAATTATGCGGTAGACTGGGGTGGTGGATGGCGTTCTACCTGGCGTTCAAGGAGATCTGGCGCAATCGAGGCAGGTTCCTGCTATTCTCGATGGTCGTGGCGTTGATCACGATGCTCGTCCTGTTCATTGCCGGGCTGGCCGCCGGGCTGAGTGCGGCTAATCGGGAATATCTCTCCAATCTCGACGCCCAGCTGATCGTGTACCAGGAGAACTCCGATTACCTGATCAACGCCAGCCGGCTTGCCATGGACAAGGCGCCGGACCTCCGCCGCCTGCCCGGCGTCGCGGAAGTCGGGGCGATCGCCCTGACCAATGCTTCCATCTGGCCCGCCGCCGGCGACCAGGCCTACGACATCACCTTGATCGGGGTCGAACCCGGCAAGCCGGGTGAGCCGGCCTTGATCGACGGCCGAGGACTGCGCGGCACCCGCTCGCGCGAGGCAATTATCGATTCGCGTATCGCCAAGAAATTCGGCCTGCAGCCCGGGGACGCCATCACCGTCAAGTCGACCCAGGGGACCCGCGAGGAGTTCTTCCCCCTGACGGTCTCGGGGGTGGCCGATCGTCAGTACTACCAGTTCCTGCCGTCGGTGATCGTCCCCTACCGGACCTGGGAACGCATCCGCCCGCAGGAGGTTGCACCGCAGTCGGAGGCCGAGTTCATCCCCAACATTTTCGCCGTCAAGGTCCAGTCGCCCGACGACGTCGTCCCCGTGCAGGCCTCAATCCTGAGCGTGGTCCCCGAGGTGTTGGTGGCGGATGTCGAGACGGCCATCGAGTCCATCCCCGGATATTCCGTTCAGCAGAGCACGCTCAACACCCAGCGGTTCTTCACCCTGTTGATCGGCGTGCTGGTCCTTGGTGGCTTCTTCCAAATCCAGACCTTGCAGAAGATCGGGCAGATCGGCATGTTGAAGGCCATCGGCGCCGCCAACAAGACTGTGGCCGGCGCCTCGCTCTGGCAGATCGCCATCGTCACCAGCCTCGGCGTCGCCCTGGGCGGCCTGGTCACCTTCTTGCTGGCGATAGGGATCCCTCCCGAGGTTCCCCTTCAGCTGACCGGTGCGACGATTGCCACCACCACCCTGCTCTTGCTGATCATCGGCCCGCTGGCCGGGATGGTCTCCATCCGCCTGGCCGTCCGGGTCGATCCCCTAACGGCCATCGGCCAGTAACCAGCCCTGACAGGAAGCGAGTCATGATCCCAATGATGAAGCCCGTAGTCCAGACCGCCGACCTCGAGAAGCGCTACGGCGATGCCGCCAACCCGATTCGGGCCCTGGCGGGCGTTAGCCTCACGGTCGAACCCGGCGAGTTCGTGGCTGTGGTCGGCCCCAGCGGCAGCGGCAAGACCACCCTGCTCTCGACGCTGGCGACACTGCTCACGCCGACCTCCGGGGCCATCCACATCGCCGGAGAGGACCTCGGCTCGCTCTCCGAGGCCGAGCGCACCGTCTTCCGCCGCCGCAAGATCGGCTTCACCTTCCAGGCCAACAACCTGGTGCCCTACCTGACGGCGCGCGAGAACGTCGAACTCATGCTGCGTCTGAACGGGATCCTGAACAAGGAGACCCGCTCCATGGCCGGAGCTCTATTGGATCGTCTCGGATTGGGTGACCGCCTCAACAGCTATCCCAACCAGCTCTCGGGCGGCCAACAACAGCGGGTCGCCATCGCCCGAGCGCTGGTGCACAGCCCCGAACTCGTCCTGGCCGACGAGCCCACCGCCTCGCTCGACACCGAGCGCGCTCATCAGGTCGTCGAGACGTTCGCCAGTCTGATTCATGAGCAGGGTCGGGCCGGGATTATGGTGACCCATGACCTGCGCATGGTGCGCTATGTCGATCGCATGGTCCGCATGGAGGACGGCCGGGTGGCCAGCGTGATCTCCGACCCGGCGGCGATCCAGGCCCTGGCCGACGGGACGCCGGCGCCGGTGGCGATCCCCGCCTCCGTCGAGGTCGTCTCCGCCTAGCCTTCGGAGGTCGTCACCGGCGGCAACAGCTGCCAGCTCGCGCCGCCATCCTCGGTCCTGACAAGCGCAATCTCCTCACCCTCCCGAGCCACCGCCCAGCCGTTCACCGGGTCGACAAAATCAAATTGCCCGTCCCAGTTGACGGTCTTGACCAACGACCAGGTTCGCCCGTCGTCGGCAGTCATCTGGATCTCCCTACCAAACGCCCAGGTCAGGCGCCCTGCCATCAACCCCAGCTCGCCACCAGGGGCAGGGTCGGCGGTCCAGATGGTTCCGCCGTCCCGCGTTCGGTAGACCAGGCTCAACCCGGGCCGGACCTCCCCGGGCTCGTAGGTTTGGCAGCTCACCCCCAGCAGCCCGGAGAGCGGCGAGGAGAGATAGGGCGAGTGCGTGCCGCAGGCATTCGGGTAGGTGAACGCCTCGGGTTGATCCTCCGGAGGCAGCAGCTGAACTGACTCCCAAGTGCGGCCCCCATCGCCGGTGACATCAACAAACGCCCCCTCGGCCACACCGCGGCAATCCCGCGTCAGCCAGCCTGTCTGGGCATCGGCGAAGGTGATGCCGGTCTTCCAGCACACCTGGATCGGCGCATCGCCATATGGATCGAGCACCCGCTCCCAGGTCTCGCCGCTATCGCCCGTCGTATACAGGGCGACGTACTCGTGCGACATGCCGGCGCCGACATCGACCAGCAGCCAACCCGTCCCGTCATCTGCGAAACCCAGAAAGCGCGGCGCGAAGGTCTCCTCGAGCCCGCTCAGATCGAGCGGGGCACATGCAGTCCAGGTCCGGCCAGCATCCGTCGTCCGCCAGACAACGGCGGTCGGCTGCGCGGCAGCTCCAGGTGCCTGGGCGTAGGCGACCCAGCCCGTGTTGCCGTCGGTGAAGTACCCAATAGCGGCTTGCGTCGCGTACGGCATCACTTGGATCGGCTCTGGCGGGGTGACATCCACCCAAGTTGTCCCGCCGTCCGCGGTGTGGAGC
>JALHUE010000309.1 GCA_022866145.1 Anaerolineales bacterium
CCAGACGCTGGTGAGCCTACAGCGGATCATGCAGCGCCAGCGGTACTTCGCCGGCGAAGCGACAGGCCAGTGGGACGACGCCACGCACGCAGCCCTGCGCCGGTTTGTCGGAAGCGAGAACTTCGAGGAACGCACGGACCTAGAAGGCCGGACGATCGATCGCCCGGTGTTCGAGTTCCTGGCACGCCGATTTCCGGCCCATTGAGCACTGGCGGGCCACCCCTGCCGGCCTGCTCCTGCCAGCGGCACACACGGGCAGGCCCGCCCTCGGCCGTCTCAGCGCCGCGAAACCCTGCACCGCCTGGAGTCACATGCCACCGCCCACAGACCCTCCCTCCGCTGCCCACCCATCGCTCGCCGAGATCGAAGGCATGATTGTCGATATGGACGGGGTTCTATGGCGTGACCGCGCCATGCTCCCGGGGGTGGCAGAGTTCTTTGAAGCACTAAATGCCCGGCAGCTGCCCTTCGTCATCGCCACCAACAACGCCACCTCGGCGGCCTCGGTAATCTGCGAGCGACTGGTGTCCGCCGGCGTCTCCCTCAGCGAAGCTCAGGTGATCACCTCCGCCCAGGCAGCCGCAGCCTTCCTGCAGCAGCAAGTCGGCGCCGGCACTTCGGTTTATGTCGTCGGCGAGTCCGGCTTGCGCTCGGCGGTGATCGAGGCTGGGATGAAGATTGTGGACAGGGCCGAGGCGGCGGACGTGGTGGTGGCCGGGCTGGAACGCGGCCTGTCCTGGGAGAGCCTGTCCGAGGCGACCCTGGCCATCCGGGCCGGCGCCCTGTTCGTCGCCACCAACACCGACGCCACCTTCCCCTCGGAGCGCGGGCTTCTGCCCGGGGCCGGCGCCGTCATCGCCGCCCTGCAGACGGCCTCCGGCGTGAACCCGGTGGTGATCGGCAAGCCCGAGCCTCACCTCTTCCTGGTGGCGGTCGACCGGTTGGGCACCCGCCGGGAGCGCACCCTGGTCGTTGGCGACCGACTGGAAACCGACATCCTTGGAGCCCGGCGCGCCGGCTTGCCTTCGGCCCTGGTCCTCACGGGCGTCACCCGTCGTGAGGACCTGCCCGACGTCGACGTGCAACCCGACTGGGTGTTTGCCGACCTCCCGGCGCTGACGGCGGCCCTCGAGACCGCCAGGTGACCCGGCCCCTGGTCTTCGACTTGCCGCTCGAGGCACTCCAGGCCTGGGTGTCTGCGGCCGGCGAGCCGCCCTACCGCGCCCTGCAGATCTGGCAACACCTGTATCGCTCACTGGCCACCGACCCGCTGCAGCTGAGCGATATGCCCCGGCCGCTCCGGCTTCGGCTGCAGCAGGAATTCGATTTCTCCGGGCTTGAACCGACCGCGGCCCTGTCATCGGCCGACGGCAAGACCGAGAAGACCCTGTACCGGCTGCGGGACGGGCAAGCGGTCGAGGCAGTATGGATGGGCTACGACCGCCGGCGCACAGTCTGCATCTCGACCCAGGCCGGGTGCGCCATGGGGTGCTCCTTCTGCGCCACCGGTCAGATGGGATTTGGACGCCATTTAACCTCCGGCGAAATTGTCGAGCAGGTGCTCGACAGCGCCCGGCGTCTCAGAGCTCAAGCAAGCCAATTGACGAACATCGTCGTGATGGGCATGGGGGAGCCCTTCCACAACTACGAAGCCACGATGCAGGCCCTGGACCGCCTCAATGACGGACGCGGCTTTGGCTTCGGCGCCCGCCGAATGACGGTTTCAACGGTCGGAATTGTGCCCATGATCGAGCGTTTCACGGCCGAAAACCGGCAGATCAACCTGGCCATCTCGCTGCATGCCGCCACCAACGACCTACGCGACCAATTGCTCCCGGTCAACCGGCGGTATCCGATCGAGACGCTGCTGCACGCTTGCCGGGAGTACGTTGGGCGGACCCATCGGCGGATCAGCTTCGAGTGGGCGCTCATCGACGGGGTGAATGACGGCCCGCAACAGGCCCAGGCACTGGCGGCCTTGCTGCGAGGGCTGACCTGCTACGTCAACCTGATTCCGCTCAACCCGACCGATGGATTCTCCGGGGCGGCGACGTCCTCCAAGGCCGCCCGGGCGTTCGCCGCTGTCCTGCAAGCAGGCGGGATCCCGTCCACCGTGCGGCAGCGCCGCGGGATCGAGATTCGCGCTGGCTGCGGCCAGCTGGCAGCACCGGTCATTCATCCGCCATCGGCGGCCGACTCAGAGCCGGGTGGGTAGGCCCAAGCCGGTCCCCGGATCAAGAAACCGACAGCGCCCCTTGCGGGGCGCTGTCGATGCGGCAGCAGGCAGCCCACTCAGCCCGCAAAGCCATGACGATGCAGCCGCTCCCCGGCCTCGATGGTCAGGGGGACAACCACGTGGATCCGGGTGCCCTGTCCCTGTCCAGAGTCGATGTGCAGAACCCCGCTCACGAGCTCTGTCCGTTCGCGCAAGTTGAGCATCCCCAAGCTGCCCCGCCGCTCGTAGTCGGCCTCCACCGAGCGCACGTCGAAGCCTACTCCATCGTCTGCAACCTCGAGGTGAAGCAAGTCCCCGTCGCGCTGCATTCGAACCCAGACGTGGTCGGCGCGTGCGTGCTTGCGGGCATTGTTGAGCGCCTCTTCGGCGATGAAGAAAAGGACCCCTTGCTTGCCGACCTCCAGCTCCTCGACCGCCTCCGGCGAGGCCTCGATGATCACCTGCTGGTCATGAGTTTCCTTCATCTGGTTGGCCAGGTACTGCAATGCCGGCACCAGGCCTTCGGTCTCAAGCACCAGAGGCCGGAGGGTGAACAGCATCTGGCGGATCTCCTTCGAGGTCCGCCTTGCCAGCTCCTCGATCTTGAACAGCTCATCGGCAGCCGCCATGGGGTTGCGCTCGATCAGCCTGCGGGCGAAGTTTACCCGCATGGCAATGGCCCCGACCGACTGGGTGGGCCCGTCGTGCAGGTCGCGGGCAAGCTTCTTGCGCGCCTCCTCCTGGCTCTCGGCGATGCGCTCCTTTTCGACTTCTAGCTCTCGGTACAGACGGGAGTTCTGCAGCGCGGTCACGGCCTGCTGGGAAACTGCTTCCAGCAGCTCCAGGCGCTCCTCGTTGAAATAGCCTGGGACGGGATGGGCGAAAAGCAACGCTCCATAGGCTTCCATGCCGACAATCAGCGGGACGCAGACCGCCGCCTGACACACCTGCACGGCTGCGAAGCGCTTGATCTCGGGGTCGTGGGCCGGATCGACCGCCGCCTGCAACGTACCCCTCTGCAGGGCCTGGCCCAACAGCCCGTCGCGTCCGGGCAGACGCACGCGCATGTCGGCCGGGCTGAACCCTCGGCCGGTCTCCAAGCTCAATTCGTCATCCTGGAACAGCAATAGCCCGCCGACCAGCCGGGTATCTTCTGCGGCGCCGTTGGCGATGGCGCTGGTGCACAGATCGACGACCATCGTCAGGACACGGTCGTAGTTCAGGGTGAGGTTGAGCTCCGCCGACTTGCGGATGATCAGCTTGAGGCGGGCGAGCTCATGCTCCAGTTCGTCTACCCGACGTCCCCGGTCTCGGGTGGCATCGCGACCTGAGGCCGGCTCTCGCTTGCCCAGGAAATCGGACAGCCAGAGCACCACCGGCAGACCGAAGGCCAGCCACACCGGCGCCGCGGCCCCATCGCCCAGCTCCGTCGTCGCTAGCTCACGCACCAGTGACCAGGGAACGTCCGTCAGGTGCATCTTATCCTTCCGCAGGTTCCGCCCTCATCCGCAAGACATCAGAGCAGGGCAGACACTTGCATGTCTGCCGGGGCATGCTTCAAGTATGCCACAGCGGGCCAATGCGGGGTCCTTACGGACGGTTTACAGAGGCCTCGCTACCGGTCTCCGAACTCGGCGCTTTCCGTCTCCCCTGCCGCTGTGGGCTGTGGCGCTTGCCGGAGGTGGGGCAGACTTGTATCATACGCAGCATGGCCAAACCTGTGCTGATTTCCCCTTCGATCCTTTCCGCCGACTTCCTCCACCTGCAGGATGCGCTCGCCCAGGCAGAGGCTGCCGGAGCCGACTGGGTTCACATCGACGTCATGGACGGACATTTCGTCCCTAACCTCACCATGGGCCCGTTCATCGTAGAAGCCTGCCGTCGGGCGACCCGCTTGCCCCTGGACGTGCATCTGATGATCGAGAACCCCGATCGCCTGCTCCCGGCCTTTGTCGATGCGGGCGCAGACTATCTGACGGTGCACGTCGAGGCCTGCCCGCACTTGCCCCGGACCTTGCAGTCCATCCGGGATGGGAGCGTGCGGGCGGGGGTTAGCCTGAACCCCGGCACGCCAGCGTCCGTCCTGACTGAGATCCTACCCATGGTGGACCTGGTCCTGGTGATGTCGGTAAACCCGGGGTACTCCGGGCAGGGCTTCATGAGCAGCGTCTTGCCCAAGATCGGCCAGATCCGCCAGGCGCTGGACCATTTGGGGGCCCAGGCCCGGCTGCAGGTGGACGGGGGAATCTCGCCCAAGACCGCCCCGGCGGCGGTCCGGGCCGGCGCCGACGTCCTGGTGGCGGCCAGCGCCATCTTCGGCCACCCGCAGGGCATCGCAGCCGGCCTGGAGGCGCTCCGCCGCTCGGTCGCCTAGGACCGGTCACTCAAACCCGGCAGGAAGCAGGCCGGCCGCCTGTTCGGCGGCCGGTGGCGTTTCGGTCCCAAGCGGGAGCCCGCTCAGACGCGGGCCATGCGCTTAATGCACTTTGTGCACAGGGTCTTCTGCACCCTGCGCCCGTTCTCCAGCACCCGAGCGTTCTGCAGGTTGGGGCGGAACTTGCGCTTGCTGGCCCTCTGCGAAAAGCTACGCCGCTGGCCAAAAGTCGTGGTCTTACCGCAATTTGCGCACTTGGCCATGTGTCCAACAATCCTTTCCGGTTGGCGAGCTAGTGAGGGTAGAATATACCATACTTGTCCTGGTGCCTCCAAGGCGCCCTGGCAGCTCGGAGGGCAGCTATGGCGTCATCCCAAAGCCAACCAATCGGCAGGATCACGATTTCGGAGAAGGCGGTAGCGACTATCGCCGCCCATGCGGCCCTGCGATCCTACGGGATCGTCGGCATGGCCTCGCGCAACCTGGCGGACGGAATTGCCTATGTCCTTGCCCAAGACCCGCGCCACGGCGTGGAAGTCAGCCAGCGCCACAATCGCCTGCAGATTGACCTGTATGTGGTGATCGAGTATGGGACACGGGTGACCTCGGTCAGCTCCAGCGTCGCCCGCACCGTGCGCTATCAGGTCGAACGCTCGCTGGGCATCCCCATCGGCGAGGTCAACGTCCACGTCCAGGATCTGCACATCAGCTTCACGGAATGAGGCCGCAGCCGAGCCCATGACCTACCTGGGGACGCAGGTGGACCCTGCCGATCGAGAGCGCCTGGCGGACGGCTTCCGCCGGATCGATGGGCCGATGCTGCGGGCATTGGCGGAGGCCGGGCTGATCTGGCTTCGCACCAATCAGCAGCTCGTCAACGCCCTGAACGTCTTCCCCGTCCCTGACGGAGATACCGGGACCAATATGACCCTGACGATGCAGGCCGCCCTGGAGGAGGTTGCCGACTCGACCGAGACCTCTGTCGGACGAATGGCCAAGGCCATCGCCCATGGGGCGCTGATGGGCGCCCGGGGCAACTCGGGTGTGATCTTGTCGCAGCTCTGGCGGGGACTGGCCCGGGGCTTGGACGACCTGGCGACAATGGATGCCCCGGCGCTGGCGCAGTCCCTGGACTCCGCCCGCGAGACCGCCTACAAGGGCGTGCTGCAGCCGGTCGAGGGCACCATCCTGACCGTGGCCAAGGATCTCGCCAAAGCCGCCCAAGAGGCGGCCGCCAGACCCTCGGCGACGAACCTGGATGTGCTCGAGGCCGTGGTCCTGGCCGCCGACCAGTCGGTTGAGCGCACCCCCCAACTCCTCCCCGTCTTGCGCGAGGCCGGCGTCGTCGACTCCGGCGGGAAAGGGCTGTTCCTCATCCTGGAGGGCATGCTCAGGACGATCTATGGCCTAGCTCTGAATGAACCGCTGCTCGAGGTCAAGCCGATCAGCCAGCTGCAGCTCGAGCAGACGGCCGAAGCCATCGAACCCGGGCAAGACTGGGAGGTGATCGTCGACTTCCATCCGGCGGAGGACCTGAACATCCCGGCCTTCTATCAACGGCTTGGGCAGCTGGGCACATCGATTCAGGTTGGCGAGGGGGATGGGATCTACCGCATACATATTCACGTCCCGGACCAGACGGAGCTCCAACCGATTGAGTACGTCCGGTCGCTGGGGACGATCGCCAATGTCCGGATCGAGAACCTGATGCTCCAGCTTCCGAGAGGCAGGATGGCGCCCAGCAGGCCGCCGTTGCGGCTGGCAACCCCGGAGGCCGGCCAGATCGCAGTCATCGTCGTCTCGCCCGGCGAGGGGATGTCGCGGGTGTTCGGCAGCCTGGGCGCGGCGGGGGTGATCGATGGCGGCCAGACGATGAACCCGAGCACGCAGCAGATCTTGCAGGCCGTGGAGCTGGCGCCCACTGACCAGGTGATCGTCCTGCCGAACAACAAGAACATCGTGATGAGCGCCCGACAGGCTGTCGATCTCACAGTGAAGAAAGTGGCGGTCGTTCCCACCCACACTGGCCCGCAGGGCATTGCCGCCATGCTGGCCCTTGACCCCGATGGGAAGTTGGACGAAGTCGCGGCTGCAATGGTGTCGTCCATGCAGGCGGTGCGCACCGTGGAGGTGACGGTTGCGACCCGCTCGGCGAAAGTCGACGGCGTGGACGTGTGCGCCGGTCAGACCATTGGGCTGTTGGATGATACCCTGGTGGCCGCGGGCGAGAATCTGTATGACGTGCTGCGGGACTCGCTGGGGAAAGCTGGCGCCAGCAGGGCTGAGTTGGCCACGCTGTACTACGGGTCGGACATCCGGCTGGCGGAGGTCAAGCAGCTGTCCGAGCAGTTGAGGGCCGAGTGGCCCGGCTTGCAGATCGAGATCCATGAGGGCGGTCAGCCCCACTACCCCATCATCGCTTCGGTCGAGTGAAGATGCCTCAACCATGGATCGTCACGGACGCCTCCGTGCGCTTCCCATCCAAGGACTTCCTCTCACGCTACCCGGTCACGATCCTGCCGACGACACTCCGGCGAGGCACCGACAGCCTGGAGGACGGCCCGTCTGTCGATCTAACCGCGGCCATGCCCCTGTTTGAATGGGACGTCCGGCCGGCAACCTGGGAGGCCGCCAGCGTCGAATCGATCGTGGCCACCTACGAACGCTTGCACAAGGAGACCAACCGGATCATCTCGATCCACACCTCATCCAGCCTGAACGGCACCGTGGCCAATGCCCGCATCGCCATGCAGCAGTTCCTGGGGCGCTGCAACATCCAGGTTATCGACTCCATGTCGTTCTCGGCCGGCCTAGGGATGCTCGTCCAGTACGCCGCGATCGGCGCCGAGCGCGGGGCGGAGCTCGAGGAGATCGTGCGTATCGTGCGAGGCCTGATCCCGAGGTTGTACAGCGTGTTCTTCCTCGACGACATGACCTACCTCGAACGCAACCGTTTGGTGAGCCGCTCGCAGGCCATCCTGGGCAACATGTTGGGGGTCATTCCGTTCGTCACCATGGAGGAAGGCCAGGTCGTCCCGATGGAGAAGGTGCAGTCCAGGGCCAGGGCCATTGAGAAACTCGTGGAGTTCGTCTCGGAGTTTGCCAGTGTGGATCACATCGCCATCCTGCAGAACACCTCCACGCCCGGCGAGGAGACCGAGGGGGTGCTCGAGCGTGTGCGTTCGGTTCATCCGCATGCGCCGATCCACGTGATCGGCTACGGTCCCTCGGTCGCTACGCTGGTCGGTTTGAATAGCCTGGGCATGGTTGTGCTCGAGTCCGAAGAGGACTTGCAGTGACCGAGGCCGGCGGCCCGATTGCGATCGTCACCGACAGTACCGCCGACATCCCGCCCGAGCAGGCTGCGGCCCTCGGCATCATCGTCATCCCGGCCCTGGTCACGCTGGGCAGCAAGACCTTCGCCGATGGACAGGGCCTGGCGCGGAGCGAGCTGTACCGATGCATGGCCTCCCGCCGCGGCCTGCCGACCACGGCCGCGCCCTCTCCGGCCGCCTTCGAGTCGACTTTCAGCCGCCTGCTGGGCGGCGGCGCCCAGGATGTCCTGGCGATCCATGTCGCCTCCCAACTGAGCGCCATCTACGAGGTTGCGTCTCAGGCGGGGAGATCTTTTCCCGGCCGCGTTCACGTGGTCGACAGTGGGCAGCTGTCACTCGGTCTGGGCTATCAGGTCGTTGAGGCCGCTGAAGCCGCCGCCGCCGGCGCTGGACTGGACGATGTCCTCGAGGCGGCGGCCGGGGCCCGTCGCCGGGTGCGCCTGGTCGCCATGCTGAACAGCCTGGAGTACGTCCGCCGCAGCGGCCGCGTCTCCTGGCTGGGCGCCAGCATGAGCGATCTGCTGCAGGTCAAGCTGCTCGTGCGCGTCGACGGCGGGAAAGTCGAACGCCTGGCACTGGTGCGCACTCTGCGGCGCGCCCAGGACCAGTTGGCCGGCCTGGTCCCGGGATGGGGCCAGATCGCCCGCTTAGCTGTGCTGCACACCGCTGCCCCGCAGCAGGCCGAGACGCTGGCAGGCAGGCTGGCGGGGATGACCGGGCTCGACCCGTGGGTGGTTGAGGCGACCACGGTGATTGGGGTGCACATCGGCCCGGGCGCCCTGGGCATCGCGGCCATGCTACTATAGGGACTCGATGAGATCCAACCTACGATGAACCCTGCCCTCGAGATGCTCAGCAAGTTCCTCCGGCTGGAAGCCAGTCGCGGCTATGACAACCGCGCAGTTCTTGGCGGCCTCGAGCGCACCCTCGATACCTGGCTGGCGGAAGCCCGAGCGGCGGGCGTGCCCGAGGAGCTTCAGGACAGCGTTTCCCAGACGCTGTCGGCCTACCCGTCCCAGTCCCCGGATGAGCGCCACCAAAGCCTGGATGCATTGTGGACCAGGATCCACGCCCAGGGTACCCTACCCGCCGAGGGCCGGTCGCAGCCTGCGCCGAGTCTTGATCCAGGTGCCAGCGCCTCCCTCGCAGCCCCTCCATCGCAATTAGTGGCTATGCGCAGCACTCCCCAACCGGTCGACCGGTCCCCCGCTCCAGCCGAGGAGCGGCCAAGGACGAACACCTCAGCCCCGGAGGCCATGCCCGCCGACGCCGATGGCCCGATGCCTTCCGAAGCCGACTCCCCGGACGACTTGCTCGACGAGGAGGAGGACGAACAGGCCCATCCGGCCGCAACCGCCGGCGCCAGCATGGAGGACCACTCCCCGCTGGAAGAAGCCGCGTTCCGCGCACCACTGACCACCTTGCCAGGCATCGGCCCCAAGTCCGCCCACACCCTCGGCACGCTCGGACTGCACACCCTGGGCGATCTGCTGTTCTACTTCCCGCGCCGCTATGACGACTACTCCGCCCTCAAGACCATCAACCGCGTCTGGTATGGCGAAGAGGTCACTATCATCGCCACCGTCGACGAAATCCGCCTTCGTCCGATTCGCGGCGGGCGAATGAAGCTGGTCGAGGCCGTTGTGTCGGATGGCTCCGGCGCGCTGCGCGTCAGCTGGTTCAACCAGCCATGGATCGTCCAGAACCTGCAACCGGGGAAGGCCGTTGTGCTCTCCGGTCGGGTCGACCAATATCTGGGCAAACTGGTGATGAACAGCCCGGAGTGGGAGCCGCTTGAACGACAGCAGCTGCACACCAACCGCATCGTCCCCGTGTACCCCCTGACGGCCGGAGTCGGCGGCAAGTGGCTGCGGCGTGTGCTGCACTCGGTCGTCACTCGCCTGGCGCCGCGGTTGGTCGATCCGCTCAGCGGGGAGCTGCGCCAGCAGGCCGACCTCATCGAGCTCGGGCAGGCCGTTCAGCAGATCCATTTCCCTGATGACACGCGCCGCCTTGAGCAAGCACAGCAGCGCTTGGCCTTTGACGAACTGTTCTACCTGATCTTGGGCGTGCTGCGCCAGAAGCGAGACTGGCAGGCGCTGCAAACGACGCCGCTCACGGTGGACGACGAGTGGATGAAGACATTTCTGGGCAGCCTGCCATTTGCCGTGACCCAGGCCCAGCAGGCGGCCATGCAGGATGTGCGGGATGACATGGCCTCGGGCAGGCCGATGAACCGCCTGTTGCAGGGCGACGTTGGTTCGGGGAAGACGGTGGTCGCAGCATTGGCCATCGCCATCGCCTGCCGGAACGGTCACCAAGCGGCGATGATGGCCCCGACGTCGATCCTGGCGGAGCAGCACTACCGCACACTGCTGGAGCTGCTTCCAGCCCACGGCGTCCCGGCCGACTCGGTCCGGCTGCTGATCGGCGCAACCCCGGAGGCAGACAAGCGCAGCATCCGCCAGGGACTGGCCGAAGGACAGGTGCGCCTGACGGTCGGCACGCACGCCCTGCTGGAAGAGCCGGTGCAGTTCCAGCGGCTGGGGCTGGCGATCATAGATGAACAACACCGGTTCGGGGTCGAGCAGCGCTCCCTGCTGCGCGCCAAAGGCGGAACGCCCAATCTGCTGGTGATGACCGCGACCCCGATACCGCGCTCGCTGGCATTGACGATCTATGGCGACCTGGACGTCAGCCTGATTGATGAACTCCCCCCGGGCCGCGCCCCGATCGAGACCCGGCTGCTGCTCCCGATCGAGCGCAGCCGCGCCCACCGGTTCATCCTGTCCCAGATCGAAGCCGGCAGGCAGGCATTCATCATCTACCCGCTCGTGGAAAGCAGTGAGAAGACCGAAGCCCTGGCGGCGGTCGAGGAGTACGATCGGCTGCAGAGCTCAGTCTTCCCCGAGCGGCGCATTGGACTGCTGCACGGGCGCATGCGTCCGAATGAAAAGGAAGACGTGATGCAGCGGTTCCGCAACGGCGAACTGGATATCCTGGTCTCGACCTCCGTGGTCGAGGTCGGGATCGACGTGCCCAATGCCAGCGTGATCATGATTGAGGGGGCGAATCGCTTCGGCCTGTCGCAATTGCACCAGTTCCGCGGCCGGGTCGGACGATCCGAACACCAGTCCTACTGCCTGCTGCTGCCGGATTCCGAAGATCCCGCCAGCAACGAACGCCTGAAAGCGCTGGAGAGCACAACCGACGGCTTCCGGCTAGCCGAGCTCGATCTCGAGCAGCGAGGCCCGGGGGACTTCCTCGGCACGCGCCAGTCGGGATTCGCGGAGCTGCGCCTGGCCAAGGTCACGGACCTCCAGCTTGTCGAGAAAGCCCGCCGGTTGGCCAGCCGCTTGTTTCAGGACGACCCCGACCTGCGACAGCCGGAGCACACCCGCCTGTCTGCCCACCTGAGCCGCTTCTGGGCAGGGGCGCAAGGAGAGATCAGCTGATGGTGCGAGCCGTCTTCCCCGGTACGTTTGACCCGGTTCACTACGGCCACATCGACATCACCGAACGTGCCTGCAAGCTCTTCGACGAGGTCATCGTGGCCGTCTATGATCGGCCGCTCAAGACCTTGCTGTTCCCCCCCGAGGAACGCCTGGCCCTGGTCCAGACGACCTTCATGGCCCAGCCCAAAGTCCGAGTGGTCGGCTACTCCGGCCTGACGGTCGATTTCTGCCGCCAGGTCTCGGCCCAGGTGATCGTGCGCGGCCTGCGGGTGTTCTCGGACTTCGAGCACGAGTTCCGCATGGCTCTGGCGAATCACCGTCTGGCCCCGGAGATCGAGGTAGTGGCATTCATCACAAGCGAGGAACACAGCTTCCTCATGGGTTCCACCGTGAGGGAAATCGCCTCACTGGGGGGCGATGTGACCAGCCTGGTGCCGACCCACGTCGCCCTGGCGCTCAAGCGCGTCATGGGCGACGGCGGGGACGATCGGCAGATGACCTCCTTGCGTGACTAGGCGGGTTTGACCTGGTCTGGTGATGGGTGTACTCTTCGGCCTGAAGCTTGCAACCAAGGCGAAGGGCCCATCCGACCGGTGAGGTGGACCGGAGGCATTTATGGACATTCTTCACTTGGTAGACCGGCTCGAGGAGCTGCTTAACGAGAGCAGGCCCATCCCCCTCACCCACAGCGTGGTGGTGGATGAGGACCGCATCCTGGAGATCATCGACCAGATGCGGATCTCGATCCCGGATGAGGTGAAGAAGTCCCAGCAGCTGCTCGCCCAGCGTGATCGCATTCTGGCCCAGGCCCAGGAAGAAGCCAACCGGACCATCAGCCTGGCGAAGCAGAAAGGCGAAGAAACCGTCAACCGAGATGCCATCGTGCAGGCCGCCCAGGCCCGGTCGGAGCAGATCCTGGCCCAGGCCCGGGTGGATGCCGAGTCCACCCGCCGCGAGGCGGACGACTACATCATTGACTCGTTGGGCGCCCTGGAGGGCGAGCTCACCCGGCTGATCAACCAGGCCCGCAACGGCATCGCCAAACTGAATGCAGATCGCCAGCGGGTGATGCGCACCGCGCAGGAGCAAGACAACGACCCGATCGTCGAACCCTAGCGGGTGAGTGCGCGGGGCGGCCCCGCGGCGCGAGTCACTTCCGGGGTTCGAGTGTCCCCCCAATCAGGTCAGTTGGGCGTCCGGTTTCCCGGCCTTCTCCTGCCGCCTGGAGCCTTCCGTCGCCTTGGCCCGTTCGGCTGCCGCCCGGATGAAGGCATGGAACAACGGATGCGGACGCGTGGGCCGCGAGAGAAACTCCGGGTGGAATTGACTCCCTACCATAAATGGATGGTCTTTGAGCTCGGCGATCTCCACCAACCGCCCATCCGGCGAAAGGCCGGAGAAGACCATGCCGTGGGACCCCAGGATCTCCCGGTAGGTGTTGTTCAACTCAAAGCGGTGGCGATGCCGCTCGGAAACCTGGGGCTTGCCGTAGGCGGCCGCCGCAACTGACCCTGGGACCAGGTCGCACGGGTACAACCCCAAGCGCATCGTGCCCCCCATGCTGTCGATGCCGCGCTGCTCCGGCAGCAGATCGATGACCGGATGCGGCGTGCTGCGATCGAACTCCGTGGAGTTGGCATCCTCCGAGCCAAGCACGACCCGGGCGAACTCCACCACCATCAGCTGCATTCCCAGGCACAGCCCCAGGTACGGCACCTTGTTCGTCCGGGCATAGCGGGCGGCAGCGATCTTCCCCTCGACTCCCCGCGAGCCGAATCCCCCGGGAACGATGATGCCATGCGCCGACTCGAGCTCCTGCCAGCCTTTGCCTTTCTCCAGCTCGGCCGAGTGCAGCCAGATCAGGTCCGCATCCACTCCCGTCGCCAGGGCCGCATGGCGCACCGACTCACGCACGCTCATGTAGGCGTCCTTCAGCTCGACGTACTTGCCGACGATGGCGATGCGAAGCGTCGGCCGCTGGGTCCGGCTGCGGGCGATCAACGCTTCCCACTCCGTCCAATCCGGGCTCTGGCGCGCCGTCAGGCCGAGCCTGGATAGCATGTAGTCCCCCAACCCCTCGCGCTCCAGCAGCAGCGGCACCTCATACAGCACCTCGGTCGTCACCAGCGGGATGACAGCCTTTGGCTCAACGTCGCAGAACAGCCCGATCTTGGCCCGCAGGTCTTCGGGCACCGGATGGTCGGACCGGGCGACGATCACGTCTGGGGTGATCCCGATGGAGCGCAGCTCGCGCACGGAGTGCTGGGTCGGCTTGGTCTTGAGCTCGCCGGTGGCCCCGATGTGCGGCAGCCATGTCACGTGGATGAAGGCCGTGTTCTCCCGACCGAGCTCGGAGCGCATCTGGCGCAGAGCATCAAGAAACGGCAGCCCCTCGATGTCGCCGACCGTCCCGCCTACCTCCACCAGCACAATCTCGGCCTCGGTCTCCTTCGGGACCAGGCTGATGCGCCGCTTGATCTCGTTGGTGATGTGGGGGATGACCTGAATGGTCCCGCCGAGGAAGTCGCCTCGGCGTTCTCGAGAGATCACCTCAGAGTAGATCTGCCCGGTCGTCACATTGCACACCCGACTCAGGCTGATGTCGATGAAGCGTTCGTAGTGCCCGAGATCGAGGTCGGTCTCCGCCCCATCGTCCAGGACAAAGACCTCCCCGTGCTGGTACGGGCTCATCGTGCCCGGGTCGACGTTGATATACGGATCCAGCTTCTGAATGCTGACGCGAAAGCCGCGCTCTTTGAGCAGCTTCCCCAGGGCTGAGGCGGTCACGCCCTTCCCCACCGAACTCACCACACCGCCCGTCAAGAATATGTACTTGGTCATCTCGCCTCCCATGGGGAAGTCTGCCTCGCCCGGCTGCACCGGAGCCTGGCCCGGAACCCAAGCCTGGACCTCCGGCTTGGCCTCCCGGCTCGCCTGCCTTCGGCGGACCGCTTCGGCCCTCGGCCTCTGGCATCGGGCCTCTTAACGCGGTGGGGAGGTCATCCTTGGGACGACCTCCCCACGTAGATCCAAACCGGTGGCGGCGCACGCTCGCCCCGTGCATCAGCCCACGACTTTCGCTAGGTCCCGGGCGGCG
>JALHUE010000310.1 GCA_022866145.1 Anaerolineales bacterium
TATGTCCACCTCTCCCCGCAAGAGCGCCTGCAGATCTACGAGCTTGCCCAAGCCGGCCTCTCGCAGGCTGAGATCGGTCGGCGGCTGGGACGGTCAAAGGCGACTATCAGCCGCGAGCTCCGCCTCAACGCCGTCGCCGCGGGATACCTCCCGGACTCAGCCGAGCGACGGTACCCAGCCCGACGTCAGCGCTGCCGCCGTCGGCCGCGGCTGGAGAACCGGAGCCTGCGCCAGACCGTCATCCAGCTGCTGGAACGGGGTCTGTCGCCGGAGCAGATCGCTGGCCGGTTGCGGCTCGAACAGGGTTGGACCCTGGTTAGCCATGAGACCCACTACCGCTTCTTCTACGAGTCCCCCCTGGGACGCCAGGAGAAGCTGTTCCAGTACCTGCGCCGGGGCCAGCACAAACGCAGGAGGCGCCAAGGCCGCCGGGTGCGGGCTAACCCTATCGCCCAACGCACGTTCATCGAGGCCAGGCCGCTGGCGGCACCTCAGCGTACCCCGACCGGCCATTGGGAGACCGATTCGCTGCTCTTCCCCGAGGGGAGCAAGCCCTCAATGTGCTCGTTGACCGCCTGAGTCGTTCCACCGTCCTGACACGCCTGGAAGGTAGGCCCGCCCGGGACACCTGCCAGGTCTTGGTCGACGGGCTGTCTGCCCTTCCTCATCGAAGCCTGACTGCGGATAACGGAAGCGAAAACGCCGATCAGCCAGCGTCTCTGAGCAACTCCACATCCCCTTCTTCTTCTGCCACCCGTATCACTCCTGGGAGAAGGGCACCGTCGAAAACACCAATGGTCTGATTCGACGCTATCTGCCCAGGAACACCGACCTGAAGCGCATTGCCCAGAATGACCTCGATGCCATCGCCGACGAACTCAACCTTAGGCCTCGTAAATGCCTCGGCTTTCGCATGCCAGCCGAGGTACTATTCGGGTGCTCCGTTGCACTTGGAAATCGAATCTAGGGCCCTTCACTGGTCACATGCGTAACAAGCCACTCGTCTTGCGTCGCCGCCCCTTCAAGACACTCTGCTCTCAGCCTGCCATCATGAGTCCCTGGAAGCCGTCTTAGGCGCCAGGTCACTTCACCTTGCCAGTCCAGCTTGGCCAGCGCCAGCCCGATTCGGGCAGCCAATCCAGACAGCGCCCCGCGCGCCCCTGCTTGCACACGGGCGACGCAGAATCTGTCAGCGAACCCTTTCCTGGCCAGGTTGAAGGACCGGTTCCCCTCCCCGCTGATGGCACGCCGTCGGGCGCGAGCGCCCATGAGGGCACTGCGCTAGGAGAATCCGCGTTGTCTTTGATGTCTTCCACCCTGAGGCTATTCATATAGAATCGAGGCTGGACGCACGACCCGCTCCCGGACAAGGCGAGGTCCCAAGCACCGTATGGACGCGCCGACATCGGTTCTGATCCTGCTGACAGTGGCAGCCTTGGCGGTCGGATTGGATGCCGTGCTTGTGATCGGCTGGCATCGCCGCCATGAAGGCAAGTCCTTCTGGCACCCCCTCCTGACGACTTGGCTGGGCCGGTTCGAGTCTTCCCGCCAGCGCCTCGCGGAGGGAGGTGCCGCACTGGGAAGCGAACTGCGTGCGCTGTGTGCGGACCTGCGCCGCGATGAGCTCAACCTCCTGCGAGCGGTGCTCCTGGCGGCCTGCCTCTGGTTCTCCGCCAACCTGGGGTATGCCAATCTCCACGCCGATATGGTGGACCTGTGGCAGCCTTGGGCATGGCTGGCGTGCTTCGCCCTGGCCCTGGCCGCTCTCGCCCCTCGGGTCGCCTGCCGGTTCGCCTTCAACAGAACCGATCTGCTCGTGCTGGTCCCAGTCGGAATCGCGTTCATCGTCCGCGTGGTGCAGCTGGAGTCGATCCCTTCCGGGCTGCACACCGACGAAGCCACGACCGCCGACTTCACGCTGCGCTTCATCTTCCCCGGGACAGGAAAGACGTTCTTCCCGTTGCGCAGCGGCCCTGACTCACAGCCCGCCCTGTTCTATTACATCGTGCGCCTGTCGCTGGGGCTTTTCGGACACAGCATCACTGCCCTCCGGCTCCCCAGCGTGCTCGCCGGATGCCTGGCGATCTTGGCTACGTATGCCCTCATCGCGCTCTGGCAGGATCGCCGGACGGCCCTGATCGCCGCACTGCTACTGAGCACCTATCACTACCATGTTCACTGGTCACGAATCGCCCTGAACAACGTCTGGGACACGGTGTGGATTCCGCTGATTCTGGCTAGCCTGATCTGGGGTTGGAAGAGCCACTGGAGCGGCGGGGCGCTCATCGCAGGCTTGGCGATTGGGCTCTCCCAGTACTTCTATGTCGGAAGTCGAATCGCACTCGTGCTGGTGCCGTATGTTCTCTACCAGCTCTGGAAGCAGGATCGCGACTTGCGCAAGCTGTTGGTTCACACCTTCAAAATGAGCGCGATCGCCGTGGTCGTCGCGTTGCCTCTGGCTATGTTCACTGTAGCCAACCCCCAGATCTCCCTTTCCCGCGCCCAGGTTAACTACGCCTGGCTCCCCGGCGCGGCTTCTCGGTACGGGCCATCCTGGTGGTCCTTCCTCAGGCTGGGGGTTGAGCAGGCTTGGCTTGCCCTCGCCGGGCTTACGGTCCTCTCAGACCGGTCGGGGTTCTATGGCCCAGGAATTCCTTTCCTGGCCGGACTGGCCGGGCTGCTCTTCCTGGCCGGACTCATCTGGACACTCCACAGGCGGCAGCACCTGCCCCTGTTGTGGATCCTGGCGACCTTCTTCTTCGGCTCGGTCCTCATTCCGGGTCCACCCCATACCTCCCACACCATCGCCGCCGTCCCTGCGATCATGTGGGTGCTTGCCCTGTTCGTGAGCGAGCTGGCGCGCCTCCGGAGCCCACGGTTGGCATGGTTTGTCCTTGTTCTCCTCATGCTCACCGACGTGGTGGCTTACTTTGGAATCATCGGCGCAGGCGGGGGTGACCCGTACTTCTCGGCTCCCTTCCCGCCCAATCCCTTCCCGTAGCGCGGCGGCCGACCAGGCTGGCACAGCTGCCAGAAGCTGTGCATCCCCACCCAGGCACTGTGCACTGCAGATGGCCGTTCTTAGCTAGGAAGCGAGCGGAGTCGGCCGCGCGCCGGCGGACCTACGCCTGCCCTCGGCGGCAATGGTCTCCGAGACGAGTCAAGCATGCGCATCGCCTTCGGCTCCGACGAAACCCACCCATTGGCCCGTTCTTTCTTGGCATGGCCCCGCCAGGAGGCCCACAAGGTGCAGCTCGTGGGCGTCCTCGATGGCCCGCCTCTCCCCTAGCCGGAGGTCGCCTTCGGCGTTGCCCAAGCTGTGGTGAGCGGCAAGGCCGACGAGGGAATCCTGTTCTGTTGGACGGGACCCGGCGTGGCCCTCGCCGCCAACACGGTCCGGGGCATCCGGGCAGCAGTGTACGCTGACGCTGAGACCGGCCGCGGGGCGCAGCGGTGGAACGACGCCAATGTGCTTTGCCTGTCGCTGCGCAGCACGACGCCGGCCCTCGCCGAGGCGATCCTTCACGCCTGGTTCGCCACCCGCTATCCGCCAAACCCACAAGACAACGCCTACCTGGCGGCCCTCCGGGAGATCGAGGCCCAGA
>JALHUE010000311.1 GCA_022866145.1 Anaerolineales bacterium
CGGGATGCGCGGCCGCCTTCTGCTGCTTGCGTCGACCCCTACTCCAGGTAGACCTCGACGTGCTGTCCCTCGGCAAGATCATCGATGTCGATGATCTTGCCGGTGGCGCCCTCGCGCACCGCCTGGGCGATCTTCTCCATCTGCACCCCGTCCATCTCGGGGACGAGGCGAGCTCCCATCCTCAGGCCGACATTGACCAGGCTCATCGGCAGGGTGATGTTGACCGACTGCTTGCCGGTCTCTATGTCGGTGACGCGCACGCGGAGCCAGCGCGCTTCCTCCTGACTGCCCGTCACACGCCGCCGGTCGCTGCGGGCCAGCCCCGCCAGCAGGCGGGCTGCTTCCTCAGCGGTGATCTTACCCTCCTCGACCATCTTGAGGATCTTCATTCGCTCTTCGGTTGTCGCCATGCCGGCCTCCACCTCAACCCCAACGCACCTGCACCCGTTCGCCGTCCTCCCTGTCGGTCACGTCGATCGCCAGGGGATGTCCCGGGGGAATCTGGTCCGACATCGCCGGCAACATCTCATCGAGCCCCATCCGGTTCAGGGCGGGCACAAATGGCCGCGCCAGCCGGACCGCCTGGGGCTGACGCCCCAGGGTCAACGGCAAGCTGAAGGCGACCGCCTGCCAAGAAGCACGATCCAGGCGGTCGGGGTCGCGGCCTCCGCCTCGAGCCCTAGCGGCACCCCGGGCTTGGCCGCTTCGATCGCCCGGATGGCCTGTTCGACATCCAAATCCCGGGACTCGACAGCTTGCAGAAGCGAGAGTCGCTCCGCCGCGCTCGTCATCGGCTCGCTACCCCGGCCTGGAATCGGCATCTTGTGCCTCGCCTTTGAGGTCGAGCGCCATCCAGGTCAATGCCCGGCCGGCGCGAAATCCCAGCGCCTGTAGGTCGGCGTCGGCCGGCCCCGTCGGGTACTCGAGCGAGAGCGGCAGGTTGGCGGGGAGCTCGGCCAGCGCGTGGGCCAGCATCGGTGCCTCGAACTGCCCCCGTACAGCCGGCGCGCAACCCAGGACCAGCCGCCATTCCTGCAAGACGGGGCGCGCCTGCGCAGTCAGGCTGGCCACGATCTTCCCATCTTCACGCCACAGCCAATGTCGTACCCGATCGACCCCCAAGAGGGCGCCCATGCCCGAGGGCCGAAACAAGTCATCCTCGGGTGGGAACGGCCAGACCCATCCTTCTGGATACAGTTGGCGCAAGAAAGACCACTGCGCCTCCCACTCGGCTGGCACTCGTGCCTGAAGCGGCGGCGGGGCCGGGTCGTCTGGGGTGGGCAGATGCGGTGCACGGGTCCACAGGGTTCGGGCACTGGTCGACACGAAGCCCAAGTCCGCGTACAGGGTCTGAACCTCCCGTTTCGCCTGTGCCACCTGCAGGATGACCTTCCGCGCCCCGAGGCGCTCCGCTTCGGTCAGGCTGGCTTCCACCAAGGCCCGGGCAATTCCGCGCCGCCGCCATTCCGGATGAACGGCCACATTGGCCAGCACCCAGCGCTGCGGATACCCCTCAACCGGTAGCAGGCCGGCGTTGCCGACGATCCCCCGCTGCTCCTGCCAGACGAAGCCGCGAGGATGTGCGGCCGGCGGAAGCATCAGCCGTGACAGCTGGTATCCCAGCCACCCCGCATGGCCGAAGGCACGCATCTCGCGCACCATCTGAAGGCCGGCAGCGTCCAGCTCGCCCCGAAAAGCCAAGCCGATCAGATCGGCCACCTGGGCCATGTCGGTGCGCGGGTTGACCGGGCGCAACCCAGGTTGCGCTGCCCCGGCGATGCGAGCTAGGGCGGCTGCCGTCACGATCCCGCCTCCAGCGCCCGCAGCAGCATTTCCGCCTCCTGGGTGTTGATCTTGCCGGCCTGCAGCATATTCAGGATCGCAATCTGCTCCGGGTTGTCCTTCTGGCTGCCGCCGCTCCGCGGAGCAGATCGGCTTCGGGCCGCCGGGGCAGGGCTTGCGACCGAGCGGTCGAAGCCGGCGGAACGAAGCGACTCCTGGATCTGCCGGGCGATCGTTGCCCCATCGGGGAGGGACTCAAGGGACTTCAGGCTCGAGGCGGCAGCCGCCATCGCCCCATCCACCTGGGCCCGCACGTTGACGTTGATCTCCTCCAGAAACACATCAATCTCCTCGCGCCGCTCGGCCTCACCCGCCTGCAGAACGCTCACGTCGCCGCCGGCGTCGAGGGCAATCTCCGCCGCGCCCGATCCGAGGCGCAAGCGAGTCCGCTCTCCTTCCTGAACCGGTTCAGCTTCGCTGGGCAGGGTCATGTCGCCGCTGGCGCGGATTTCGATCCAGACTGACGCCGCAACCGGCAGCACGCAACGCAGGTCGCCGCCAGCCCGTACTACGCTGTGAGTGCCCGCCGCCGGGGAGAACTCTAGCCGGACATCACCGCCGGCGTTCAACGCCACCGAACTGCTGGCTTTGCGCAGGCCCACGTCACCACCGACCTCCCCAAGAGAGACCTCGCCCTGCAGGTCCTCGAGCAAGGCATCCCCGCCGACACTCGCGGCCTGCAGGAGACCACTGATCTTGCGCGCCGCAAGATCACCGCCCACTCGACTGACGTTCACCCTCGCCATCTCCCGCAGGTTGAGATTCCCGCCCACGTTCTCAATCTCCAGCGAGGACGTCAGGCCGTGGGCCCGCAGATCTCCTGCCACCTTGCCGATGACAATCTCGCACTCTTTGGGCAGGAAGAGCAGACAGCCGCCGCGGCAGTCGAGCTCGACCCAGCCGGCCTGGCGCTGGATGGTCAGTGATCCTTCATCCCCCACCTGGATCCGCATCTCGGCGCCGTCCTGGCCCGTCAAGCGCAGATCGCCCTTGATCTGTGTGACCCGCAGGCGGTCCCGCGAGCCGAGCTGCAGCCGTTCTGTATGCATTTGCCTCTCTCGCTCGGCGCCGCTACTACTCGCCCTCGAGCTGCCGCATGGCTTCGTCGGTGCTGATTCGCCCCCCGGCCAGGTCATCGAGCAGTCGCTGCCGACCCTCGGCCGACAAGCCGGCGGCCTCAGGCCCCACCGGGAATCCCAACTGCCGGATGACCTCGCTCAGCCGGGAGCGCAGCGTCGGGTACGACAGGCCGAGCTCCCTCTCCATCCGGTTGAGCTTACCCTCACAACGCAGGAAGGTCTCGACGAAGGCTGTCTGCTCCGGCAACAGCCTGCCCAGGCGGCCGGTGTCGAAGTGGCCCTCAATAGCGCTGTCGCAAGTCCGGCAGTGCAGCCGGGTGACCTCGAGCTTGTCGCCACATACCGGGCAGACCGTCAGCAGGCCGTTCATGCGCCTCGTCCCTCCCTCATCTCAGGGATTTAGTCGATGAGTTGATTTTCCGAAGTCATAATAGCATTTCCATCGAAGATTTCAATACGAGACTCAGTATTCTGAAGTCCGGCGTCCACAGGGTGCCGACCGGCCTCGAGGGGCCGGGCTCCGGTCAGGTTGGAAGCGACGCCCAAAACGAGGCAGCCGACGGTGCCTCCCGGCTCCGCCCAAGTTAGCTGCCGACGGAGGGCCCCAACTGCGGACGGGCGCGCCGCCTCGGCAGGATTGGGGTACAATCCGGCGCTTGTCCGGCCCGACCGTGCCAGCTGATGCCCTCGTCACTCAGCGAATCCATCGCCAATCGCAGGCCACACGCCCTCCGCCTGATCGCCCAGGCGGGCGACTTGCTGCGCCAGGGTTTCAGCCAGCAGAAGGACATCCAGCTGAAGGGCGTCATCGACCCGGTGACTCAGTTCGACCACCTGTCCGAGTCACTGCTGGTGGACGGCCTGGCCTCAGCCTTCCCCTCAGATGCCATCGTCGCCGAGGAGCGCGGCGGCATCTCTGACCAGCCCTGGACGTGGTTCGTCGATCCCTTGGACGGAACGGTTAACTTCGCTCACGGCATCCCGATCTTCGTCGTCTCCCTCGGCCTGGGTTTTGAAGGCAATCCGGTGTTCGGCGCCATCCTGGATCCGATGCGGGGCGAGCTCTTCGAGGCCAGCCTCGGCCAGGGCGCCCGCCTCAACGGACAGCCCATACGGGTCTCGACCGCCGACGACCTGCTGAACAGCCTGCTGGTCACCGGGTTCGGCTACGATGTCCATACCAACCCCGACAACAACTTCCGCGAGTTCGCCGAGTTCCACCTTCGGTCCCGCGCCGTTCGCCGTCTGGGGGCCGCCGCCCTGGACCTGGCCTATGTCGCCGCCGGGCGGCTCGATGGCTACTGGGAGCTGCAGGTTCAGGCCTGGGATGTGGCGGCCGGCGTGGCGATCGTGCGCGAGGCCGGGGGGGTGGTGACGCGGATCGACGGCGCGGCCGATGTGCTCACTGAGCCAATGTCGATCGTGGCCAGCAACGGCCGGATCCACCCTGAGATGCTTGCCCTGCTGGCTCAGGTCCGCCCCAGGCGCTAGGCTCTCGCCCGATTGCCGCCCGGTCAGCGGATGGCAGCGCGGATGCGGCTCTCGAGCGACGCCAGTTCCACTCGCGAGGTCAAATCCAAGCTGACCGGAGTTACCGAGACGCAGCCGTCGACCCGCAGGGCGTAAACGTCGGAGTCGGGTTCAAGCCCTTTATGGTCAACGGCCACCCGGTACCCGATCCGGCGCACGGCGCCCGGCACGCTTCGATCCGGAACCTCTGGATGGTAGTAGATGGTCCGGGAAAGGCGAGTGAGCTTCCAGGGCGTCTCGGGCGTGGCGTCGGCCGGGATGTCCACTTTGAGCAGATCGACATCCGGGGTGCGCGGCACCTTGAGCAGCATCCGTCCGAAGTAAGCTGCAAAGTGGGCAGCCGCGGCGAAGTCAATCTCATCGGAATGAGTGTGGAAGAAGCTGCTGTCGGTCTGCAGCGAAATCGCCAGGGAGGGAATGCCGAAGGCCGCCGCCTCCAGGGCAGCGCCGACCGTGCCGGACATTGTCACCCCCACGGTGACGTTCTCGCCGTAGTTGATCCCGGCTACCACCAGGTCCGGCCGGCGCGGCAACAGCTCCAGCACAGCATGCTGGACGACCTGGGCCGGGGTGCCGCCAACGGCATACACTTTCCAACTCTTGCCGCCGACGGTGACCTGTTCCTCGCGGATGGAGCCATCCGACGTGATCGGCATGCTCCGGCCGGCGCCGGTCCATTGCTCGCGCGGCGCGACCACAGTGACGTATCCCAATCGGGATAGGGACTCGGCAGCCGCCCACAGCCCGGGCGATCCGATCCCGTCGTCATTGGTCAGCAGGATCTGCAGGCGTGGTTCGTTCAAGTCCGGAGCCTCCCGCCGGAATGATACCAGCCTGCGGTCTCGGCCCGCATCCGTTCAGGCCTCATCAGCCGGCGCATCGGCCAGCACGGCCTCGGCCGCCAGGGCTTCAAAGAACCCTATCAGCACGGCCTGCCGTTGCTGCCCTACCCGGCGAGCGGCGTCGGTGTGCAGGCGATCCCAGATGTGCCGCAGTTTGAACCGATACTCATGGTAGGCGCTATGGGGCTCGCCCGGCTCGGTCTCCCCGGTGGCCAGGAACTGCTCCGACGGCTTGGCATAGATCGGCATTCCGTCCTGGACCGCATAGGCGATCGTCCGAGCTGCCCCGAAGGCCCCCAGCACGTCGAGTTTGTCGGCATCGAACAGCACCCGGGCTTCGAGCGACGCCGGTGGTTCTGAGCTGCGGAAGCGGTGCGCCCGGATGCAATGGAGCACGGCTTCGATCCGGGGCTCGCTCCAGCCCTCTTCGGCCAGCTGGCGGCGGGCAAACTCGGCCGAGGCCAGCTCGTGCGAAGCCCGGCCGCCGGCTCGTTCCTCGCTCACCTCGGGAGCGGCACCGGTAACATCATGCAGCAAGGCCGCGGCTCGCACGAGGTCAACGTCGGCGCCCTCTTCCCGCGCCAGGCGCTCGGCCAGTGCACACACCCGCTGGACGTGATCCCAGCCATGAACTGGATCCTTCGCCGAATACCACTGACGCGCCTGGGCATGCGTTGGCATTCGCTCCTCCTCAAGCACCGTCGCCGGCCGGGATGTCCGCTGGGCTGGCCGGCCAGGGTCGTCGGGTCAGGCGCTGCAGAGCGGTCTGCAGCTCCGGATGACGGAAGAGGGTCTCCGCCGTCGGGCCCTGATCGACCACTTGCCCCGCCTCCAACAGCAGGACGCGATTGGCCAGCCGGGCGGCGAACTCGATGTCATGGGTGGCCAGCACGATCGCCTTCCCCTGTCGGCGCCACTCCGACAGCAGCCGGGCCAGGTTGCGCTGTGCCAAGGGGTCTACGCCCAGTGTCGGCTCATCCAACAGCAGCAGGCGAGGCCCGGCGACCATGACCGCCGCCAGGGCCGCTCGCTGCCGCTCGCCGGCCGAGAGATCCCGCGGCGAGCGTTCGGCGACCTGCGTAAGCTGCAGCTGCTCGAGCAGCTCGGCGGGAGGAACCGGTGGATCACCCAGTAAGCCATGGTTGGTGAGAGTCAGATCGAGTTCGGCCCGCACGCTCTCGGCGAAAAGCAGCGCCGCCGGCCATTGCGGCACGAAGGCTAGGTCCCTCGCCCGTTCCACCGGGGACAGGTGATCGATGCGACGGCGATCGAGCCACACCTCACCGGCCTGGAGTTGCTCCAGACCCATCAGACCGCGCAGCAGCGAGCTCTTGCCGGAGCCGTTCCGCCCGAGCACGGCCAGGATCTCACCCGCGCCGACATGCAGGTCAACGCCGCGCACGGCAACCTGCCCATTGTAGCCGAGGCGAAGGCCAAGGCCTTGCAGGCGCATTTCGCCCTCCGGTTCTGTCCCTCCGGGGCGGGACTCTTGCCGCAGATGCCGCCGAAGCATCAACAAACCGGCTGGCCCCGGATCCATCGACACACCCAGCCGGCGGGCGGCTTCCATCTCCGGCAGACCGAAAGGCATGGACGCCAACACCACCCTGGGCTCGCCCCAGCCTGCCAGGCGGCCTTCCGGCTCCAGGTAGGCCACGCGATCAACGGTCTCGACCAGGCGGCCCAGCCGGTGTTCGCTGATCAGTGTCGTCAGCCCCATCTCACGGCGCAGATCGGCCAGCCAGTCGATCAGGGTGGCGGCCCCGAACACGTCCAGCTGCGAAGTCGGCTCGTCCAGCAGCAGCACCTGCGGCTGGCGAGCCAGGGCGGCGGCGATCGCCACGCGCTGCTGCTCGCCCCCGGACAGCCGGTCCAGCGGCCGGTCGCGCAGATCGCCAATATCCAGACGCTCGAGGGTCTCTTGCACCCGGCGCCGGATGTCGCCGGTTGGCAGCCCCGCCAGCTCGAGCCCAAAGGCAATCTCATCGCCGGCCGTCGAAGTGATGAACCGAAAGGTCGGTTCCTGGAAGACCGTTCCGACCTTGGCCGCCATCGCCGGCGGCAGCGACTCCCGGGTGTCGAGACCGGCGACGCGCACCCGGCCGGCGAAGCGCCCGCCGTAGAAATGAGGAACCAGGCCGTTCATCGACCACAGCAGTGTCGACTTCCCCGACCCCGATGTGCCCGTCAGCAGCAGGCCTTGGCCGGCCTGCAGCTCGAAGCCGACGTCCTGCAGCGCCGGCCGCTCCGCCGCCGGGTAGGTGTAGGTCAGATGCTCAATGCGGATCATTCGGCACAAACACAGCCGGGATGGCCAGGCAAGCTGCGGCTGCGACCAGCGGCCATGTCACCACAGGCAGCGTGAGTCGCGGATAGGGAAGGTAGGTAATCAACTCGGGGGCGGCGATCATGACCAGGACAAACACCGACAGGCTCCCCAGAACCACCCCACTGACGATGCTGTCGGCGCGGCGCCAGATTTCCGGCCGGTAGCGCGCCTGCGTGCCCTCGGCGCGCCACAGGAACAGCATGAGGCCGCCACACACCAGAGCGAGCGCCAACCCGGCCGGGCGCGCCCTCGATGCCACGCTCCACCAGGCCAGCCCCGCCGCCACCCCCAACAAGCACAGGTTGGCCAGACGGCTGCGCCCGCCCGTCTGCCGGCGCCCGCCCCACCCGCGGGCAGCTAACCCTTCAGCGTTGGCATGCGCCCGCTCCAGGCTCAAGACCAGGATCGGAAGTACCACCGACGCCAGGTCTCGCAGTCCCTTGAGGTCTCGCCCGCGGATCCAGTGGGCCTCGCGGATGGCGGAAAATGAGGCGCGCACCTGCGGGACGAAGCCGATAGCCATCGAGGCACTCATCCCCACCTGGCCGACACTGGACGGCATTCGCCGCAGCAGGTCCGTCGGTCGTACAACCACGCTCATCGCCAGGACAACCAGCATCATGGCCGCGATCTGGATGCCGGCCGAGAGCCCGTACACCAGCGCTTCCAGGGTGTACGGGCCCCCTACCAGCGGCAAGGGAAGCTCCAATAGGATCGTCTGCCCCGCCCGGCTGAAGGCCAGGTTGAACAGGGCCGGGATCACCAGCAGGCTCAAGCCAAGCCGCACATCGCCCGCGATCGTTTTTCCGCCCGTCGCGCGGGCGCGCACGACGATGGCCGCCAGCGCCACGACCAGCAGGTAGCCCGGATGGCGCACGATCAGCGCTATCAGGGTCGCGGCCGTGGTCCAGACGATCCAGGTCACCGGATGCAGACGCATGCCTTGCCTATTGGCCGGACGCAGCGTGCCGGCGGTGTGCTGCCTACGCCTGCTGCCGGCTTCGTCGCGCCACCCATGCCCCACCGATCAGGATGAGCGTCAGCGCTCCCAGCACGCCTGCCACCAACCGAGTGTCCAGCCGCACCGGCGGCCCCAGATCGCCGGCTCCCCCCGTCGAGGTACCCACCCCGGTGTAGTTCATGCCGGCCGCGGCGGGGATTGCCTGCACCGTTGCCAGTAGGTTCTCAGCGGAGGTGGCCGCGTTGAAGATGAACGCCCCACTGGGAGCTTGCAGCGACAGCAGCGCCAGGCGAGGGTCCCCCCAGGTCGACAGGTCCTCGCCGGCCGCCAATAATGCCTGGATAACCAGCGCGGTTGAGTTGGCATCGGTCGCCTCCCCGAACGCGCTGGGCTTCTGGTAGGTCCATCCGCCGTCGGCGTTCTGTGTCGCCAGGAAGTAGGCGATCGATGGCCCGACATCCCCAACTCGCCCGGCAGCGACCAGGGCTTGAACGGCCAGGGCGGTGGTGTTTGAGTCCCCAGAGCCAGGCGTACGGTCGCCGCTGAAAGCGAAGGATCCGTCCTCGAGGCGATAGGCGAGCAAGCCCTCCGCCGCTTCCGCCGGGATGGGACGCGCGGCGGCGTGCAGCGCCAGCAGCGCCAGGGCGCTATCGAAGGGGCCGCTGCCGTACAACCCGCTCGCAGGTTCATAGGCGCTTTCGACGGCCGCGATCAGGTCCACGCCGCCGAGGCGGGTGGGATCGGAGCCAGCCGCCACCGCCGCCAGCGCCAGCTTGGCGGCCAGGCCTGGTGCGGGCGGCTGGGCTCCCAACGCCGCCTCGAGGTAGGCCAGGGGAGTTGCGTCTCCGATCTGCCATGCCGACGGATCCTGCCCGCCGGCGACAATCGCCAGCACGGAATCAGCCGTCGTGCCGGGGTCGCTCCCGGGTGCGAACCCGTTCGAGAACCCGCCATCCGGCTGCTGCTGGGTGCGTAGCCAGGTGAGGGCCTGATCAATCGGGGTCGGGGTCTGAGCTTGGGCGCCGCCCTGCCCAATCAGGACCAACAGGGCCAGAGCCAGAGAGATGGAAAGCTGACGCATTCGTTGCACACTCCTCTCAGGGTGGTTGTGGATGCAGTCCGCCGAATCAATAAGCCTTCCCGGAGGATTCGTCAGGAAGGCTCGAGCGATCGATACACCGGCGCCACCTCCTCTCCGCGGAAGGCATTCCAGCGCGGGAGCAGGGGCGGGTATCCTGGCTCGCCCGACGGCTGCGCTAGCAGTCGCCGGACCTACAGTTGCGGGACAGCGCCGGACTACCTGTTCAGGATCACCGGCTTCCCCATTGGCGGCCTTTGCATCCGGGCGCAAGGCCACCCCTGCTCACGTTGTCTTCGGTTTGTCCGAAGTATAGGCCGTACCCCGGGGACGTCAAGCCCGCACCAGGCCAGATGAGTCGCCCGGCGCCTGTGCCGGCGCACGGGCTCCTTTGGCCTCGGTCGCTCGCTGCGGCCGATTGACGCTCTGAGCCCGCTGTGTTAGACTTCACACGTAAGCATTCTGAATCGAAAGATGTTGGGGATCCCCGCGTGACCAAGCGCACGACCGGCACCGTCCGGTGGTTTGACGGCTCCAAAGGCTACGGCTACATCGATACAGAAGAGGGTGTGGACGTCTTCGTCCACTATTTGTCAATCACCGGTTCTGGTGGGCCCTTCCTGACGCCTGGGGACCAGGTGGCCTTCTTCCTCGAGTACACCGTACGCGGTCCGCAAGCCACCGACGTTTCCCGCCTGAATTGAGACCAGCCGACCTGCCCACCCCGCCCTGGCAGCGGGGGCGACCTGCGGCGCGCTCAATCCTGGCAGCCGGGGCACGGTTGGGGCATTCCCCTGAGACCCATAAGGCAAACGAATGAGCGACAAATCATTGCGAGTGGTTCCGCTGGGTGGACTCGGCGAAATCGGCAAGAACATGATGTCCATTGAGTACGGGGAGAATATCCTGATCATCGACACTGGCTTGATGTTCCCCGAGAACGATATGCTCGGCATCGACTACGTCATCCCGGACTTCCGCTACCTGCTGGACAAGCGGGACAAGGTGCGAGGCATCGTCGTCACCCACGGCCACGAAGACCACACCGGCGCCATCCGCCACGTGCTCGAGGATATCCACGCCCCGATCTTCGCCACGCCGCTGACGCGCGGCCTGCTGGAAGTCAAGCTCTCCCGCGGCGGCATGTTGCAGAAGGCCGATCTCCGCACAATCGAGGCCGGCGGTTCGGCCCAGATCGGGCCGTTCGAGGTCGAGTTCTTCCACGTGTGCCATTCGATCCCCGACGCAGTCGGCCTGGGAATCACCACTCCGGCCGGGATCATCGTCCACTCTGGCGACTTCAAGTTCGACCAGACGCCGGTGGACAACTGGCCCACCGACTTCGGCAAGCTGGCGGAGCTGGGAGGGCGCGGCGTCCTGGCCCTGCTGGCTGATTCGACCAACGCCGACAGGCCCGGCTGGACACCCTCGGAGGCGGTCATCGATCCGGCCCTCGACGCTGTGTTTCGCGAGGCAGGCGGGCGCATCCTGATCGGAACCTTTGCCTCGTTGATCTCGCGCATAGCCCAGGCGGCGAAAGCCGCTGCCAACCACGGCCGGGTGATGGCTTTCGTCGGCACCAGTATGGTGGAGAATGTGCGCATCAGCCGCAAGCTGGGCTACCTCGAAATCCCCGACAGTCTGATCGTTTCCATCGACCAGGCGCTGTCCATGCCCCCGTCCAAGGTTGTGCTGATGTGCACGGGCACCCAGGGTGAGCCGTCGTCGATCCTCAGCCGCCTTTCGACCGGGACCAACCGCCAATTCGGCCTGCAGCCCGAAGACACGGTCGTCCTTTCGTCCCACCCCATCCCGGGCAACGAGGAAATGGTCCATCGCACGATCAACCGCTTGCTGCAGCGATGCGCCAGCGTGATCTATGACGCCATCGCCCCGGTCCATGTCTCCGGCCATGCCAGCCAGGAGGAGATGAAGCTGCTGCAGCAGGTGGTGCATCCCAAGTTCTTTGTCCCGGTCCATGGCGAGCTGCGCCACCTGCGCCAGCACGCCTCGCTGGCACATGAGACGGGCATCCCGTGGGAGAACATCGCCGTCGTCGAAAACGGAACCGTGATCGAATTCCGCAACGGCGAGATGCAGGTTGGGGAACGTATCCCCGGCGGCTACGTCTTCGTCGACGGCTCCGGCGTTGGCGACATCGGCCCGACGGTGCTGCGCGAGCGGGAAGCCCTGGCCCGGGACGGCTTTGTCGCAGTTCACCTGCATGTCGACCGCCAGAGCGGGCGTCTGCTGCAAGAGCCAGAGATCGTCTCGAAGGGATTCGTCTTCCTGCGCGATGCCGAAGAGCTGTTCGAGCTGGCTCGGGCACGCATCCATGAGCTGACCGCCGAGGCTACCAACGGGGATCTAAAAGCCCGCATCGAGAAGGACCTCTCGCGCTTGTTCTTCCAGACGACCAAGCGCCAACCGATGATCTTCGTCTTCACCTCCACCTCGGAGGCGCATACCCGCTGATTCCGGGGGCGACCCGCGCTCGCCCCGGACCGCCATCGGGCCGCTGGAAACCCCTCAGAGCCCGGCGGGGCTGCGCCCGCACCTCCAACGGCCTTCCGTCTCGGTCACGCCTTGGCCGCCAGCATCCGGTCCGCGCCTGCCCCGCCGGCCTCTCTCCCGCCGTCGCGCCCCGCAGACAGACCAGTGGGTATAATCGCCGGCAGCATGTCCTCCGGTCCTCGGCTCGCAATCGGCCTCTTCTCTCTGGCGCTCTTCGGATGCCAGGCGATCGGAATCGGCCCCGCACCGACTGCAGTTCCCCCTTCCGCCACTCCGGCCCCGCCGACGCCCACGCCGGAACCGACAGCCGCCCTGGTCGGGGGCGAGCCGATCCTGCTCTCGAGCTTCGAGGAGGAAGTCAGGCGCTACGAGCAGGCGCAGGCCGAGCTTGGCATTGACCTTGCAACCGATCCCGCCTACCGCCAGCGGGTGCTGCAAGCCCTGATCGACCGCCGCTTGCTCGATCGCGGCGCTGGGTTGTCGGGGCTGGCCGTGAGCGCGGCCGAGGTCGATGAGCGTTTGCAGGCCCTGGCGGGGGACAGCGGGGGACAGGAGGCGTTGGCTGCCTGGATGACCGCCAACGGCTACACCACTGAGAGCTTCCTGGCCACCTTGAGAGAGGAAATGCAGGCGCAGCGCATGGTCGACCAGATCGCGGGCTCGGTGCCCGAAGCCATTGAACAGGTCCAGGCCCGGCACATCCTGGTCAGCTCGCGCCAGGAAGCCCAGCCGCTGCTGGATCAGATCGTCGGCGGCGCCGACTTCGGCGCCTTGGCGGCCACCTACTCCCGCGATCTGAGCACCCGCCCAGGCGGCGGCGATCTCGGCTGGTTCCCGCGCGATTACCTGGCCTCACCCGAGCTCGAACAAGCGGCCTTCTCGCTCCAGCCCGGCGAGTTGTTTCCGGAAGTGATCGAATCCAGGCTGGGATTCCACGTCTTGCAGGTGCTCGATCGCGGCCAGCACCCACTCAGTCCCGAGGCCAGCCGCCGCATGCGGCTCAAGGCCGTCGAGGACTGGCTGGACTTGCGCCGCAAGGACACTGAGATCATCATACTGGTCGACAACGGCTAACCGCCTTCGGCCAGCGCGTTGCGAGAGGAGTCAGCGGTCATGGATGCAGATGCAGAGAGCAGCGGGGGCTTCAGTTTGGGGCGCCTGATCCTGAACTGTCTGACGCTGGTTGTTCTGGGGGCCACACTCGTCGTCGGGTTGATCGTCCTTTCTCTGTTCGTCAACCCGTACACTCCGATGAACCCGTTCCCGCCGCCGACCCTGCCTCCGACGCTTGGCCCGCCAACGCCGACCAACACACCCGAGATCTACCTGCCCCCGACCTGGACGGCTACTGTCACGGAGACCCCGACGCCGACGGAGACGCCGACGCCGACCGAAACCCCCACCGTCACGCCGACGGCGACGGCGACCCTGCCCATCTCGCCGACCGGGTTCCCCTTCAACGTACAGCCGGACCCGTATGGCATTGCCAACATCGCCAACGACGCCCAGTGCAAGTGGATGGGCGTTGGAGGGCAGGTCTTCGACCTCAACGGCGCGCCCTTCCCTCTGCAAAACATCCACTTGGAAGGCCAGCTGGGGGGGCTGCCCGTCAGCCTGGACACACTCTCTGGGAGCGCCACTCAGCTCGGCCCAGCGGGATATGCCTTCAACGTGTCGGACCACCCCATCGCCAGCGACAAGACCCTGTGGATCCAGCTGCGCGACACGGCCGGCCTGCCGTTGTCCGACAAGTACTCCCTGACCACGTACGAGGATTGCAACAAGAACCTGATCCTCGTCAACTGGCGCCAGGTGCGCTGAGGCTCACCTGGCTGGGATAGGCCCAAGCCTGACCGGCCCACCGGTGGAAGGAATGCCCGTGGGGTCTGGGCGGTGCCCAGACCCCACGGTTCTATTCTCGGCTGAAGGCTCTGGCTGAGCAGCCGCCAAAGAAGCCTCGGAACGACGGGCTGGTGCCCCAGGCCTCGCCCGAGGCAGCAACGGCCGGGGTTAGGCGAGCAGGCGGCGCAGCGCCTCACACACCAGCGACACCTCGTCCTCCTGCATCACGCTGGAGAAGGGAAGGGCCAGACCGCGGCGGCCCAGATCTTCGGCAATCGGGAAGTCCCCAGCCTGCGTGCCGAACCGCTGCTGGACATAGGGCTGCAAGTGAATCGGCTTGAAGTACGGCCGACTCGGGATCCCCTCCCGATCCAGGCGCCGCATCACTTCATCGCGGTCAATCCTCGAGTCAAAGCGCACCACATACACGAACCAGCTCATCCGGGTCGTGTTCTCAACCACCACCGGGGCTGCGATGCCGGGGATACCCGCCAGGCGCTCCGCGTACCAAGCGGCGACACAGTCCCGCTTATCCATCAGTTCGTCCAGGCGCCCCATCTGGGCATGGCCGAGGGCGGCGTTGAGTTCGTCCATGCGGTAGTTGTAGCCGAGGAAGGTGTGGTCCAACCAGGTGTCACCAGGGGCCCGCCCCTGATTGCGCAGGGAACGCACCGTGCTCGCCAGGTCGTCCCGGTCAGTCACCACCATTCCGCCCTCGCCGGAGGTGATCTGCTTGTTGGGATAGAAGGCGAAGACGGCGAGATCCCCCAGCGTGCCGGCGGGGCGTCCCCGATAGGCGGCGCCCAGCGCTTCGCAGGAATCCTCGATCAGCGTCAGGCCGTGATCGCGCGCCGTCTGGGCCAGGGGATCGTGGTCTGCCGGCTGACCGAATACATCGACCGTGAGCAACCCCCGCAGCCGGACCCTGGCGGCGACGCCGCGCCGCGGCAGCCAGCGCTTGGCCCGCTTCCCACCCTCGGCCAGGTCGGCGGCGGCGGCGGCTACCTGGGCTGGGTCGAGGTTGCCGGTGACCGGATCGACATCGACGAAGACCGGTATCGCCCGTTCGTACAGCAGCACGTTGGAGGAGGCAACAAACGAGAACGGACTGGTGATGACCACGTCCCCATCGGCGATGCCGGCGGCCCGCACGCAGAGGTGCAGCCCAGCCGTGCCTGAGTTGACGGCGATGGCGTGACGCAGCCCGACCCGCTGGGCGATGGCGCCTTCAAACGCCTCCAGCCGCGGCCCCATGCTCAGGCGCGGCGTCTGCAGCACTTCGGCCACCGCCTGCTGTTCGAGCTCCGTCAGGTCCGGCGAGGACATGGCGACCTTGTAGTTCACACCACCTTCCTTTCGGGCCACACGCTCCCGGCTCGAATCAAAGCGCCCTCGGGCACATCGGCGGCGATCATCGAGCCGTTTCCGCAACGGGCGTACCTGCCGATGCGGACGCCCAGGTGTACGGTCACCCCCATGCCGATGAGCGCCACCTCACCCACGTCCACCCCACCGGCCAGCAGCGCTCCTGGCGCGACATTGGCGTAGTCGCCCAATCGACAATCGTGGGACACGACGGCCGAGGTGTTGACGATCGCGCCCCGTCCGATGATGGCTTCACTTCCGACATAGGCGTGCGCCAGGATCTGGGCGCCCTGCTCCACCCGCACCGTGGACTCCAACCAAGCCGTCGGGTGGATCAGCGGCGGGCACTCGAAATCCGCCTGGCGCAAGGCCTCAAAGACCTGGATCCGGCTCCGGGCATCGCCGATCCCTCCCACGGCATTAGCCGCCAGCCGTAGGCCGCGCCGGCGGAGCTCGGCCAACGCTCCACTGCCGCCGAGCACCTGCACCCCGAGCACCAGCGTTCCTGGCGCCAGTCCATCATCGATGATCCCGACAACCTGGTGCTGTCCGGCGGTCCAGATCAGCTCGATCAACGACTTAGCGTGGCCGCCGCCCCCGTACACCAACAGGTCCGCGTCCCCGAAGGGTCCCGCCGGCAGGTCCAGCGGGCGGCTGGCCGCGATCCGGGCCCGGACCATCGCTTCCGTCACCAGTCGGTCGGCGGGGAACGTCGCCAGGTCGATTCCCGCCTGCTCAGCCGCTCGGCGCGCCGGCTGTGTGATCCGCCTGCCCTCCACCGCTTCCGAGGGCGGGGCGGGCGCACCCCTTGCCTCCGTCGGCGTCCAGTCCGGCGAGGCGGAGATCCAGCACAACACCTCACCTGCCCGCAGGTCCTCGCCCACAGCGGCCCGCAGCCCAGCGATGAACCCCGCCTGCTCGGCCACAATCTCATGCGCCGCCTTGGTCGTTTCGAGCGTGGCGAGCGCTTGGCCGATCTTCACCGACTGGCCGTTGCGAACTGCAAGCGTGGCCAGGCGCGCTTCGGGCTCATTCGGGTTGACCAGGGGGATCGTCACCGGCACGGCTTCAGCCATTGGGACGCCTCGTCGGCGCGCTCCGGCCGACATCGTTCAAGGCCAGCGCGGCGCGCATCACATCGGCCACCTGGGGCAGGACCGCCTGTTCCAGGGTCAGGCTGGCCGGGATCGGAACGGGGCTGGCACACAGTCGCTGTGCCCGGAACGCGGGCCCCAGCAGTTCGATCAGGCCGGAGACCACCTCACTCCCCCAGCTCAGAATTCCGCTGCCCTCTTCCACCGTGAGCAGGGCGCCAGTCTGGTGCAGGCTTTCAGCCAGCGGAGCCAGACCGAGGGGGACAAGCTGCGCGAATACGACAAGCTCGGCGAAGAGTTCATGCTCGTAGGCCAGCCGGTGCATCGCCTCCAGGCACAGACTGGCCATGTAGCCATAACTGGTGACGGTCAGACTCGGCGGCGGGGCCCCAGCCAGACGCACGCTCAGGGTCGGGTAGCGCCCAACGCCGGCTTCCAGCACAAACTCGTCCCCGATGAGACCCTCTCCGACCTGCTGGGCGTACAACAGCTTGTGTTCGATGAACAGAGTCGGATCGTCGTCGGCGAGGATGGCGCTTTCCAGGATCGGCCCCGGATCGATCAGCGCCGAGGCCGCCACGGTTCTCAGCCCGGCGGCGCCCATCAGGTGCTTCTCCAGCGACTGGCTGTGGGTGGGGCCATACCCCCGCCGTCCACCCATCGGCGTGCGCACAACGAGCGGCACACGCGCCCGATCCCCACTGACCCAGCGGAACTTGGCGGCGTGGTTAACGAGAGCGTCCCCGGCCAGCATCAGGAAGTCCCCAAACATAATCTCGACCACGGGCCGGAGCCCGCGCAGCGCCATGCCGACCCCCATGCCGACGATGGCCGCCTCCGAGACCGGGGTCGTTAAGACCCGCTCCGGGTACGCCGAGGACAGACCCTGGGTGACTTTGAAGGCCCCGCCGTATGGATCAAGCACATCCTCGCCCAGCACGACCACGTCCGGGGAGGCGGCCAGGCTTCGATGGAGTGCCTGATTCAGCGACGTCAGCACCGTGGTCACGCGCCGCCCTCCAGGGCCGGGGTCAGGGAGTCGGGGGCCGCTGTCGGCGCAGCCAGCGCCTGATCGAAAGCCTGGCGGACCGCCACCTCGACGCCGGCGTCGATAGCCTGGCGCTCCTCGGCCCCCAATCGCGCCCCATGGACCAGCAGCGGGTCCCTCAGCCGGAAATGCTCGATCTCCAGCGGGTCGCGCAGGTCATCCCCCCTGGAATGGGGTGAGAAGCGGTAGGTATGCAGCACCAGAGCCTGCGGGCCCTCGCCGCCACGGAGGCGGGCCAACGCCTGCTCGGCCAGGTCTCGGATCTCCAGCACGTCCGTCGTGTCTCGCTCGTCCACCGGGATCCCGAAGGCGCCGAAGCGGGCGGCGATATCGCCGGCCAGGTGCAACTGAATTGGGGTGGTCTGAGCGTAGCGGTTATTCTCGACCACAAACAGCACCGGCAGGCGCCAGAGGGCAGCGATGTTCAGCGATTCATACACCGCGCCTTCCCCGAGCGCGCCGTCGCCCAGGAAGACGATGGCGATTCCGCCTCGACGGCGCTCGGCCAGCGCCATGCCCACCGCCAGCGGCAGCGTCCCCCCCAGAACGCCGCTGGCGTAGAAATCCTCATAGACCAGATGCTGGCTGCCGCCGCGCCCACCGCACACCCCGGTGGCGCGCCCCATCAACTCAGCCGCCAGGGCCGTCATCGGTCCACCATACGCCAAGAAATGCCCGTGGCAGCGGTGATTGCTGACCACGACCTCGCCGGGCCGGCGAAGGCAGAGCACCCCCACGGCATTCGCCTCCTGGCCGATCCCGGTGTGAGTTGTGCCGTAGAACCAGCCGCGAGGGAATGAATCGAGAACCGTCTCTTCGAAACGGCGGATCAGCAACATCTGTCGGTACAGATCGGCGGGGGTCAATTCGGCTGGCATCGTCGAAGGGCAGAGCAGTGGCGGTTCCGGTTCGACTGCCGCAATCATATCATCGCCGGCTTGCCGCTCGCCTCGACCGTGCTCCTGGCCGTCCCGAGTGCAGTCAGCGGGTGCCAGGCGGCGCCGTCCTGCCTGGCGCCCGGCCGATTGCTCCGCCCTCGGGTGCGAGACTGTGCCGCCCCGTTTCCGGGGCGGCACAGTGTGCGGAAATCTCCCAAACGGCGGGACCCGCTCACATATTCGCTTTGCCGTAGGCCTCGCTCACGATCTTCCAGGCCTCATGCGTGGCATTCGGCACTTTCGAGACCGCAAAGTACTGGGTCCTGCTCTTGTTCGGCTTGGCCTCGATCCGCCAGTCCGTGCTCATGAACTTGGACTTGGATTTGACGTCATAGAACTCTAGTTCTGGTTTCATCGCTCCTCACCTCCTGGTGGACCCTGCTGTGCGGGCTTCCGCACGAATTCATCCTACCTGCGATTGAATGTCCCTGCAAGCGCTGGAAGCCCCCGATTCGGGTCGGAAACTAGGGAGGACCCCCACCAGTGGGGTCCCGCCTACGTGGGTTGCCCTGGAACTCCTCCGAGGTGGCGTGTCCAGGCTGGCTGATCCCCTCCCGGCGCAGCACCTTGCCCAGCGTCGCCAGGAGGATGCGGATGTCCAGCCAGAGCGACCAGTGGTCGACATACCACACATCCAGGCGGAAGCGCTCGTCCCAGGCGAGTGCATTCCGACCGTGGACCTGCGCCCAGCCGGTGATCCCCGGGAGCACCTGATGGCGCCTTGCCTGCTCGGCAGAGTAGCGCTCGAGGTACTGTATCAGCAGGGGCCGCGGGCCCACCAGGCCCATCTCCCCCCGGAGCACATTGAGCAAATTGGGTAGGTCATCCAAGCTATACGAGCGCAAGACCCGACCCAGCCCGGTCAACCGCTCGGCGTCGGGCAGCAGCTGGCCCTGTGAGTCACGGACCTCGGTCATGGTGCGGAACTTGAGCAAGGTGAAAGGGCGGGCCCGGTAGCCGAGCCTCAGCTGGCGGAACAAGATCGGCCGGCCATGCACCCGCCACACCCACAGCCCCAAGATGGCGAGCAAGGGAGAGAGCAGGACTAGACCGATGGCCGTGGCGATCAGATCGAACAGCCGCTTGCGCCCCGGCACGCCGGACGGGAAGAGGGCGGCGCTCATCCGTCCCTCCTTCCCCGGCTGTTCGTCTGCATCGACTGCATCACCTGCAGCATCTGCGCCGCCAGCCGTCTACGGTCATAGGCCTGCTCGGCGGCCTGTCGGGCGGCGCGGCCCATTCTCTGCCGGGCTTCGCCGTCCGCCGCCAGGCTTACGATGGCACGGGCGAGGGCGGCTCCGTCGCCGGGCGGTACGAACACGCCCGCCCCTGCCTCCTCAACTGCCTGCCGAATGACACCATCGATTGCCAGGATCGTCGGCCGGCCGGCAGCCATGTAGTCGAAGACCTTGTTGGGATAGGTGGTCTTGTACACCTCGAGCGGTTTCAGGATCGCCAGGCATACGTCGGCCGCCGCCAGGGCCCCCGCCATCTCGCGTTTGGCGACCGGCGCCACGAAGCGCAGGTTCTCGAGCCCTTCGGCGCCCGCCCGGGCCATCAACCCCGGCTTCTCCTTGCCGTCTCCCAGCAAGACCAGCACTATTTCGGGATGACCGCTCAGGATCGACGCCGCGTCCAGCAGGACACCCAGGTCATTCGACAACCCGTGTGCCCCGGCGTACAGCACCACGAAGCGTCCCGTCAGCCCATGTTCCTGGCGAAACGCCTGGCCGTCATCCTGTGGCCGGAACATCTCGAGATCGACACCATTCGGGATGAGGTGGACCTGGCGTGCGCCGCCTCGGCGGACGTGTTCTACAAAGCCTGGGGAGTTGACGACCACGGTATCGGCATGGCGGTACAAGAATCCCTCCAGCCACAACGACAGGCGGATCAGCGGCCGGCTGCGCAGAACGCCGACAGCGATGGCAAACTCCGGCCACAGGTCGCGCACCTCGAAGAGGAACGCCGCCCGGCGCATCCGGGCCACCGCCCAGGCGGACCATCCCTGCATCAGCGGCGGCGACGTCCCCCAGACCACATCCATCGGGCCCTGCCGCAGGGAGGCCACCACCGAAGAGAACATGAACGACAGGAAGCTCAGCACTCGATGCACGAAGGAGCGGTGGTAGGCACGGTAGCTCCAGCAGCGGATGATCCGCACGCCGCCGTCGTCCGTTTCCTCCACCTGGGTGTGCCGGGCTGACACCGGCTGCCCGGTCAGATAGCTCACCCGGCTGGTGACAACCGTGACCGAGTGGCCCTGGCCCACCAGCCAGCGGCAGAACTCATGATGGCGGGTCCCGCCGGGTTCACCCAGCGCGGCGAAGGCCTGATGGATCAGCAAGATCCGCATCCTACGGCTCCCAGCTGAACTGTCCGCGCCGGACGGCGCGCACGGGGGGCGCTGGATCTGCGCCTGCCCGCCACTCAATGTGCGTGCGGGCCGGCCGGGAATCGCCCAGATCGAAACGCGTGATCAGCCTGAGGGGCAGGCTCCCCTGGCTGCGGACGACGAGCTCGACCGCGGGCCGGAGCTGGCTATACGTGGGGGACACCCAGCCTCGGGTAGCATCGTCCCCGGCTTCGCCTATCAACCGGATGCCGCTGCGGTACACCCCCCAGGAGGCCGCCGGACCCTCGAACTGCACCGCGACCCGCCCGACACGGGTCGCCAGGCTGACGCCCCGCTCACCCAGCTGCCAGGGTCCATCCGCCAGACGCCAGGTCAGGCAGACCGTGTGTTCGCCCTGCCCCTGCAGATCGTCGATCACCCACCAGCTATCGGGCGCCAGGTGCAGCAGGCTCCTGCGATGGGTGAGCCCGATGCTTCGGTAGCCATCGTGCTCGGCGCTCAGCAGTTGCCCTTCCCCGCCTGGAGAACGCCAATGCCCAAGCATCCGCCCTTGTGCCCAGCGCAGCCAGAGGAAGCGTCCGGCGCGCAGCATCGGATCCCGATCATCGATGACCACAGTGTTGTGCTTCGAGGCGCCCGCGAGGCCGTTGTCCCAGGAGGGGGGTGCGTCATACAGGTACGTCCCGCCGTCGCTGGCCAACGGATTCCCCCGCCACCACAGGTCGGCGTGCAGCTGGTCGGAGTGGCCGGGGCGGGTGCGGAAATGCGCACAGCGCAAGAGCGCCCAGCTGTGGCGGCCGTCGAGGCGGTACAGCCCGGCATCGGGGAAGGCCACTCGGTCCGGCAGGATGCGGGAGGGAGCAGCATGCACCCCAGTCCGGCTGGCGCGGCTTCGGCGCTGGCTGGGTCGAGAGTCGGTTGCCGCCTCCCCACCCATCCAGCGCGCCGCCTCGTCCCAGGGACCGGGCGGGTACAGAGGCCGGCGGTTGAGCATCCGCCAGGCGAGTTGAAGAGCGGGCCGGTAGTCGTGATCGCCGCAGTCCGTCAGGCGCAGCAAGTGGGCTCCATCATTCGGGCCGAAGTTGCTGGCCTGGCCGGTTGCCGGATCGACCACAACCTGCAGGCACACCGCTCCCCGCCGCAGCGCTTGCAGGCTGTCCGCCGACAGCGGCTTGCCCGCCGACTGGCACAGGCATGCCGACCACAGACCGCACTCCAGCGCCAGGCGATGGTAGTTGCTGGAAAACTGGACGTAGCCGCCGTCCTCGAAGAACTGGGACTCTAAGCCGCGCTCCAGCCAGCGCCGACCGAGGGCCTCCCAGGTTCCGCCGTCCCGCATCTCCGGGAACAGCATCCCGGCCGTCAATAGGGCTGCGGCTTCGATCAACAAGTGATTGTTGCCTTGGGCGCGGGCGTAGCTCAAGGTAGGAGGAATGCGGGCTGCGTGAGAGGCCACCAGCCGGGCCATCTGCACGACTCGCTCAGGCCGGTCCACCAACCACGGCTCGAAGGCTAGCAACCCGAATCCGGCCGCCAGCAGGCGAAAGCCCACTTCCTGCGCCGATACCCAATGCACCCCGCGGTTCGGAGGATTAGCAGCCATCCAGGAGTCGAACAGCGTCAGGCACGCTTGCGGGTAGCGCGGGTCTTCCGTGCGGGCGTAGGCACGCGCCAGCGGGTACACCCAGCTGAACCGGGAGAGTTCCCAGACCAGCTTGATGTCCGCCGGCAGCCCCTCCAAGCGGACATCGGACCAATGGCCGAGCGTCTCGAGGCTCGCCTCCGCAGGCGCCGGCGGCAGGAAAGCCCCCCAGTCTGGCGGAAAGCCTGCGGCATGCCGCATGTCGCCAAAGGTCGGGAACACCCCTTTCAGGATGGCGTCGGCCTGGGCCACGGCCAGGTCTGAGCCCAGACGGGGCGCCTTTGGCGCGAGCGGAATGGGGTTCTGCTGCCTATGAGCTGCATATGCGACAGCCTCGTTTGGCACGCCGGGCAGCAGCCACCGGTCAAGGGGTTGATCTTCCCACGAGTAGCAGGGGGTGCGACGACGGTGGGCTCCGCTCCACAGCCCCACCTGGTAGCGAGCGTACAGCCAGAGCGGCCCCAGGCCCAACTCACGCACCGCAAGGATGGCTGTCTGAGGCTTCACCGTCGCTAGGGTGACCGTCCGGCCTTAGCCTGCGCCGGGGACGTCCACCGCGACCGGGGTCCCCGACCGGAGTGACTGTACGGCGGCCAAGCAGGCCTGGGCTACAGCGAAAAGATCCCCGTAGGGAATCGGCGGGGGTCCACCCTCACGAATCGCCTGGACAAACGCGGCCCATGCCCGGGCGTGGCCTTTGTCCTGTTCCCAGCGATCCCGCCAGGCCCGGTTCCGGCCGTCGCCGAAGATGGCGAGAGAACGGAAATCATCGAGCACAGCCGTCCGGCCGCCGCTGGAGACTTCCAGGCGTTCCTTTCCGGCCTCGGTTGCACCCGCCGCCAGGTAGCTCAGCGTCCCGACCGATCCATCGGCGAAGGTCAGGCTGATAGCGACATTGTCGTCGCGATAGCGGGCATCGTCGGCCATGCCTACGGCGTGCACGCGCACCGGCAGGCTGCCGACCAGGTAAGTCATCAGGTCGACAAAGTGGCAACCCTCGCCCAGGATCCTGCCCCCGCCCTGGTCGGGATCGTGCAGCCAGTGGGTGAGCGGCAGCCGCCCCGGGTAGACGCGATACGACAGGTGCATCGGCTCGCGGCGGTCGCCAAGGGCCTGCCGCAGCCGGTCCACCAGCGGGGCGAAGCGCCGGTTGAAGCCGACCATCAGCATCCCCTGGGCCGAGGCCAGGGCCTGCAGGACCTCTTCCATCTCCTCCGGCCGGACAGCCAATGGCTTCTCGCACCACACGTGTTTCCCGGCGCGGAGCGCCGCCGCCGCTTGGGCGGCGTGCAGGTGATGGCGTGTCAAGACGGCCACGGTATTGATTTCGGGATCCTGCAGAATCTCCGCCTCGTGGCTGGTGGCGTAGCCGAAACCGAAGCGGCGGGCGCAGTCGGCGGCCCGCCGTCCGGCGGCAGAGGCGATCCCCACTCGCTGGACGCCGGCGACGCCTCGGATGGCGGGCAGGAAGGTGCTGGCGGCGAAGCTGCCGGCGCCCAACACGCCCAGGCGGATGTCCGCCGGCGCGCTCGGTCGCGGGTGCCTCATTACCAGCCGCAACGATGGCGCTTTCGACCCGGGCTCGGGCTCCGGGTAGGTGAGCACCACTCCCAGGAACGGGGCGGGCTGTTTGCCGGAGATCAGGGAGTAGGCTTGCGGCGCCTGGGCAATCGGAATTCGATGGGTGATCAGCGGCCGCACGTTCAGCAGACCCTGATCGATCATCGACAGCACGGCCTGCAGGTTGCGTCCTTCAGTCCAGCGCACATACCCCGCTGGATAGTCCGCACCCCCTTCCTCGTAGGCTGGGTCATACCGCCCCGGGCCGTAGGAGCGGGAGACCTGGAAGGACAGCTCCTTTTCGTAGTACAACCGGCGGGGCAATTCCAGGCCAACCGCCCCAATTGCAATTACGCGGCCGCGATCCCGCGCCAACCGTCCGGCCAGCTCAACGGGATCACCAGACTCTGTGTCGGCACAGATCAGGACGATGTCGAAGCCTTCCCCCTTGGAGAAAGCCGCCCCTTCCCTCTCGGCCCGGGATCGCTCGACGACCTGCAAACCGAGCGAGCGAGCCCGCCTCACCCGCTCCGGCGCCAGATCGATCCCCAGCACAGGACAGCCCGCCCCGCCGGCGATGCCGGTCGCCAGCACACCCAGCAGCCCCATGCCGACCACCGCCACCCGCTCCCCGACCTGCGCCTCGGCCAGACGGAAGCCGTGCATCGCGATCGCACCCAGGGTAGCGAACGCACCGCACTCGAAATCGACCGCATCCGGCAGATGGGCGAGCAGATTCCGAGGGACGACGGCATACTCGGCGTGGGCTGCATAACCGCCGCCTGCGCAGGCGACCCGGTCGCCGCGGCGGAATCCGGCCAGTTCCGGGCTCACCTCGACAATCACACCTGCCGAGGCATACCCCAGCGCCAGCGGCTGCGCCATCCGGCCGCGTACAGCCCGGATTGCGCTCACTACGCCTTCCCGCCGAGCCTTGTCCACGACCTGCCGCACGAGGTCCGGGCGCGCCCGGGCCTTGCCCACCAGGCCCTTCCCGGCGAACGACACCAGCATCCGCTCCGTCCCGGCCGAGACCAGGGAAGCGTGGGTCTTCACCAGCGCCATCCCGGGCTGAACTGCGGGGACAGGGACGTCGATGACCAGGGTCTTGCCTGAGCGCAGGTCTTGCACGACTTGTTTCATCAGGGACAGGGGGCCTGTGCGGCGAGGCGTGCGGCCGGGAGGATTATAGCATCGCGGCTTGCGCGCCTGCAGCAAGCCGGAGATACAGCTGCTCAGCCAGCTTCATGCACGTAGCGTAGTCCGCCCGTTCCCGCACGATTCGGCTGTTGACCTCGGCAGCAAGGCGGCGCAGGTCCGAGCTGCGCAGGCCCTGCACCACAGCCTGCGCCAGCCCCACCGGATCGGCCGGATCTACCAGCAAGCCGTTCCGCCCTGGCTCGATCCACTCCCGCAGCGAGTCCAGATCCCCAGCGACCGGAAGCGCACCGCAAGCCATGGCCTCCAGCAAGGTGTTCGGCGTGCCGTCGTGGGTCGTGGGCGAGACGGCCACCTGGGCGCGCTGGAACACCGCCGCCATCTCGACAGGGCTCAGCTTCGGGAGCAGGCTCACGCAATGCCGGATCCCCAGCCGACGCAACCAAGCCTCGGCTTCAGGCTCGCTCTGCATGCCTGGACACAGAAAGTGCACCTCGGGCAGCTGGCGCACAATCTCCGGAACGGCCCGGAAGAAGGTGTCATTGCGGACATACAGGCGAAAGCCGCGCGGCTGCACGACCACAGGCCGCGGTCCGAGGCCCGCCAGCAGGCTGCCCACGACCGATTCCTCCGGCAACACGGAAGGTGGTGCCTGGCGGAACCACTCCGTCCGCACCCCGCCGTTGGTCGGGATGACCAGGGATGGTCGAGCACCGTCGAATCCCCACGCCTGAGCCAGGTCCAGGTCGCGGCGACAATCGACGTGCAGGCCGTTGGCCCGCTCGACGCAGCGCCGGGTCCAACGCCGCATTCCGGCAGAGGCCCCGGCGTGCAGTGTGAAATCATTCCCCCAGACCGACACTACCAAGGGAATCTCGGGCGGAAGGGAAGCGGCCAGCATCCCTTCGAACGGGATGCGCATGGCGTGCACCAGGTCCGGGCGCGCCTCAGCGACGGCCGCCGCCACCTGCTGCCCTGCGCGCCGGACGGTCCACGGCCCCAGCCAGTGGCGGATCCAGCTGCGCACACTCATGCCCCGGGCACCGCCGGGCGCCTTCCCAGGCAGCACCGGTCGGCCGGCACGGCTGAACGCAACCGAAACTGCCTGCAGGCTGGTCAACCCTGCAATCGGTTCGCAGGAGAAAGTCGAGACCAAATGGACTTCGTGACCCGCCTGCTGGATGTAGGCGATCCAGCTGCGGGCAATCGGGCTTCGGCCGTCAGCCACAAATAGCAGGCGCATCTCAGGCATCCACACTCAGGGACCGGAAGGCGCGCACGAACGCCTCCGCCATGATCTCAGGGTTGAACTCTTCCCGCACCAGCCGGTAGGACTCGGCCCCCATGCGCCGCAGGCGAGCCGGGTCAGCCAGCGCCTGGCGTAGCGCACTCGCCAGAGCCGCCGGCTCATCCCTCTCGAAGATCCAGCCATTGTCCGGAGTCACCAGGTCGGCCTGGGTGCCGTCGCCGCGACCGGCGACCAGGGGAAGGCCTTGGCTCATCGCCTGCTGAAGCGCCAGGCCACCGGTTCCCGGCAACACAAAGAGTTCGGCCTGCCGGAAGCAGTCCTGCAGGGCCTCGCCAACCTGTGTCCCCCTGAACTCCGCCTGCGGGCAAACCTGGCGCGCCAGCCTCTGGAGCTGGCGGCGCTCCGGCCCGTCACCGATAATCACCAGCCGCGGTCGAGGCGTCAGCGATCCGCAGGCATGGAGCAGCAGGTCGACCCGCTTCTGCGCAACCAAGCGTCCCACATACAAGACACTGCCCGGCCCGGCCGCCGGCGGCGGACGATGCGGCATTTCCAGCGGTGCGGAGGCAGCCGCATTGTGGGCGACAAAGATGCGCTCCTGCGGGAACCCGAGGGCCGCATACTGCTCCGCCCCTGTCTGGCTATAAGCGATCAGCGCATCGAACCCGCGCAGGTAGCGGCCGAGCACCCAGAGGCGCCAGCCGCGCCTGGCAGCCCCCGGCGCGCCCAGTCCCCATCCGATCACCCGCCGCCCGCCTCGCCGCATCCAGCGGATCGCCTGCCGGCTGGACAGGTAGCGGGGATTGGCTTCCATCACCAGCAGATCGGGCTGCCAGGCTTCGAGCCAATCCATCAACCCCCTCTGGTAGCACAGGTACGCCCGGCCGCGCAGGATATGGGTGTTGTGGGACCTCGCGAAGTGGGCGGTCGTCAAGGAGCCGCCTGACAGGATCGACTCGTCCGACCGCGGCTCACCGGCAAACACGCTCAGCCCGCCCAGACAGGCTTCAGC
>JALHUE010000312.1 GCA_022866145.1 Anaerolineales bacterium
CCTGCCTTTCGCCGCCGGAACCTTCGACGGCGTGGTCAGCGGCTTCCTGCTGCGCAACGTTAGCGATGTGCCGGCGGCGCTCGCCGAGCAAGCGCGGGTCCTGCGCCGTGGAGGGAGGTTTGTCTGCCTGGACACCACACCGCCCGCCGCCGGATGGACGCGGCCGCTGCTGCACTTCCATCTGCATGTCGTCATCCCGCTGCTCGGCCGCTGGGTGGCGAGGGATCCCGAGGCGTACAATTACCTGCCCGATTCGACCGAACGTTTTTTGGAGGCCGAGGCGCTGGCTGCACGCCTCACCGCCGCCGGGCTGGCCCAGGCCGGGTACGTGCGCAGGATGCTGGGCACGGTCGCCATCCATTGGGCGAGCAAGCCCGTCTGAGAGGAGACCCAATCAGCGTGGAGGCTTCACGACGGCGGATCATCGTCGCCATCACCGGCGCCTCAGGCGCGATCTACGGTATCCGCAGCCTCGAGGCGCTGCGCTCGCTGGGCGTCGAAACCCATCTGGTGCTCAGCCCGGCGGCGCGCGTCACCATCCACCAGGAAACCGACCACAAGGTGAGCGAGGTCGAGGCGCTGGCCAGCGTGGTGCACGCCCCTCAGGACATCGGCGCCTCGATCGCCTCCGGTTCCTTCGTCACGCAGGGCATGCTGATCGCCCCGTGCTCGGTCAAGACGCTCTCGGCGGTAGCCAACAGCTACGCCGATGACTTGATCGGACGAGCGGCCGACGTCTGTTTGAAGGAGGGCCGGCCGCTGCTGCTGATGGTGCGTGAGACGCCACTCCACCGCGGCCACCTGCGCCTGATGGACCTGGCCGCCCAGGCCGGAGCGATCATCTTCCCTCCGGTGCCGTCGTTCTATGACCATCCGCAGTCGCTCGACGCCATCGTGCAGGCCACGGTCGGACGGGCGCTGCAGCGGCTGGGGATCGACAACGACGCCTATCGCACCTGGCAGGGACTGTGACTGGATCGACGGCCGGCTTCGCCGAGCCCGACCACGCCGCCCTGCTGGAGCTGTTGGAGGAGACGCCGGCGTTCACCCTGGCGACGCTCGACCCCGACGGTGCACCGCGCGCCACACCCCTGTTCTTCGCCGCCGACGACCTGGCGCTGGTCTTCCTCTCCGATCCGGCCAGCCAGCACAGCCGCAACCTGCAGGCAGACCCGCGCTGCGCTGCCTCGCTTTACCCCGCGATCGCTGACTGGCGCGAGCTGCGCGGGCTGCAGCTGCGCGGGCGAGCGCGCCGGCTGAGGGAGACCGAGGCGCCGCGCGCTCTCCAACTCTACCTGCGGCGCTTCCCGTTCGCCGCCGACCTGGCGCAGGCGGTCGAAGCCACCGCGCCCTATCGCTTCCAGCCCAACTGGATCCGCCGCATCGACAACCGTCAAGGATTCGGCTTCCAGCAGGAATGGGACCTCGATGGCTGAGAACGAGCGCCCCAAGGCCGCCGCGCTGGGCGAACCGTCCTACGTGTGGCGCGCCGGACAGGAGCGGCGTTGGCGGATGATCGAGGCCGCCGCCGGCAAGCGGCTGGCCGGCAGCGTGCTCGACAACGGCTGCGGCGTCGGTCTGTATCTGCGCCGGCTGGCAGGCAGCGCCCAGCGGGCGGTCGGCGTCGAGCTCGACTTCGAGCGCGGCGCCCAGGCGAAATCGGCGGCGCCGGTCGTCAACGCTGCCGCCGAAGCCCTGCCCCTCGCCTCCGCCGCCTTCGACCTGATCCTCTCGCACGAAGTGCTCGAGCACGTCGCCGACGACCAGGCCGCTCTGGCTGAGATGGCGCGCCTGCTCCGCCCCGGGGGCCGCCTGGTCCTGTTCGTCCCCAATCGGGGCTATCCCTTCGAAACGCACGGAGTCTACTGGCGCGGCCGCTACCGCTTTGGCAACATCCCGTTGGTCAACTACCTGCCGCGCCGCTGGCGGGACCGCCTGGCGCCGCACGTGCGCGCCTATCGAACGAGCGATATCGCCCACCTGTTGCAGGGTCTCCCGGCGAAGGTTGTCGAGCGGCGCGTGCTGTTCGGTGCCTATGACAACATCATCGCCCGCTGGCCGCCCGTCGGCCGGGGGCTTCGCGCCGTCCTGCAGCGGCTGGAACGCACGCCGCTGCGCGTTCTGGGGCTATCGCACTTCTGGGTGGTTGAGAAGCTCTTCCACTCACCCGCCAATCCTTCTGACGGACCCGCGCTCCGCAGCGGGACTCCTGTTCGACCCCCGGAGGGCCCATCATGACCAAAGGCAAGCGTTCGACTCCTCAGGGCGCAGCCGATGTGCCAAACCCCTCCCGGCACGGTACTCCCACGTGGGCACGCGCCTTGTGGTGGGCCACGTTGCTCTTGGGAGCCGCCGTGCTCCTGGCCTCCCTTCCCACGTACGCCCGCTTCATCCAGGGCCACAACCCGTTCTACCCGGAGGCTCCCGCTGATCCGTTTTCTACCATCGGCGGGCTGGCCTCCTTGTTCACCAGTCTCACCTGCTTCGCCCTGGCCATCGTCCTTTTTCGCCGCAAGCGGAACGAACCGATGGCCCTCTTCGTTTCCTTCTACCTGATCTCCTACGGCGCGATCCTGGCGGGACCGCTGGAGTTTCTCGGGCCTCTCCTTCCTTGGCTCGGGGACTTCACCGTTGGCGTCGTCCAGCCGATCTTCTTCGCCTTGCCCACCATCGCAATGATGGTTCTGTTCCCGAATGGCCGCCCCATCCCTCGCTGGACCCGCTGGCTGGTCTTCGTCGCGGCACTGGAAATCGTCCTCCTCCCCCTCCCTTGGATCAGCGGAGTCCTCTTCCCGACCTCGTTGGCACTTGCGTCCCAACTCCTGTACGGGTCCTGGATCATCCTGGCCACCGTATTCGTTCTGGCCGTCTACGGGCAGGTCTACCGCTATCGCCGCGTGTCGACCCCGGCCCAGCGTCACCAGACGAAGTGGGTCTTGGTCGGCTTCGTCTTCTGGTGGCTCTTGATGCTGGTGCAGTCCGTTCCTTACGTCTATGTGACCTCTCTGCCTCCGGGTGCCCCCCAACCAGCCTGGGCCTCGGCCCTCGCCGCCCTGTGGTTTCTATCGTTGAGCATCGTGCCGATCTGCTTGACCATTGCCATCCTGCGCTATCGGTTGTACGAAATCGACCTGATCATCAACCGGGCGCTGGTCTACGGAGGGCTGACGGCCGTCCTGGCCGGCCTGTATTCGGCCTCGATCAGCCTGTTCCAGAAGGCCTTCATCGCCGTGACGGGGGAGCAATCCGACGCCGCCATCGTCCTGACGACGCTGATCCTGGCGTCGGTTTTCACGCCCTTGCGCACGCGCCTGCAGACCGCCGTCGATCGACGCTTCAAGGACGTACATGATCCACCCCGCCGCCTGCGCGCCCTCGCCGACGAGATCGTCCAAGGGATTTGGGTGCTGCACCCGCAGCAGGCGGCCCATCGATTGCTGGCGGAGTCGGTGGCGGCATTCGGGGCCACCGGGGGAGCCGTCTATTGGGGCCGGGGCAGACTCGAACGACAGACGGACCGTATCGGGGAGTGGAAAGACCACGAGGCTGTCACCGCCGCCCTGACGGCGGAGAACCAGGTGTTGGGTCGGATCGTCCTTGGCCCCCGCCGAGATCAATCAAGCTACTCGCCCGAGGACAGGCGGGCCCTGGCCGAGTCGGCGGAGGCAGTGGCCGTGGCTTTCTTCAACTCGCCCCTGGCGCCTCGTCCTCGTCGCCGCCAGACTCCAGCTGCAAAGACGCCGGCCGATCGCCGCCGTCGCCGCGAGGGCCGATAGGACAAGGAGAAACTCGCCCTCGCCGTCCTTGCCGGTCGAAAAGGAACGTCGCGCGGTCTGGCTCAGGCGGGGACGGCGGCGGGGCCGCGAGTGCGGTCGGTGATGCAGGAATTGCTCGCCCGCGGGCGCACGGTGCGCATGGTCAGCCGCAGCGGTACGATGGCCGAGACCCCGGCCGGCGTCGAAGTCATCGCCGGCAATCTATACGACCCCACCTTTGTCCGTCGCGTTGCGCAGGGCGCATCCGCTGCCTATCAGTGCGCACAGCCTCACTTCCACGAGTGGCCGCAGAAGTTCCCCCCGTTGCAGGCTGCGATCCTCGAGGGGCTGACCGGCACAAGCACGCGGCTGGTGATCGCCGAGAACCTGTATGCCTATGGCGACACCGACGGACGGCCGCTGACCGAGGACCTGCCCTACACCGCGCACACACGTAAGGGCAAGGTGCGCGCGGCGATGTCGCAGGCGGCGCTGGCCGAGATGGCGCGCCTGCTGCTCCCCGGCGGGCGACTGGTGTTGTTCGTCCCCAACCGAGGCTATCCCTTCGAGACGCATGGCGTCTATTGGCGCGGCCGCTACCGCTTCGGCAATATCCCTCTGGTCAACTACCTGCCGCGGCGCTGGCGCGACCGGCTGGCGCCGCACGTGCGCGTCTACTCGTCGGTAGATCTGCGGCGGCTGGTGGCCGGCCTGCCGCTCCACCCGGTCACCACAGCGATCATCTTCGGCGCCTACGACAACATCATCGCTCGCCGGCCTCGCCTGGGAAGGGCCATGCGCGCTGCACTGCAGGCGTTCGAGCGCAGTCCCCTGCGCTGCCTGGGGCTGTCCCACGTCTGGGTGTTGGAGCGCATCTGATGGCCGGCGTTTCGTGACCTAGCGCAGCTCCCCGCCTTCCCCGACCTCCGTCCCATTCCACCGCAGGCTGACCCGCCCTCCAGGTCTCGGCCTCACGCGGCCGGATCGCCTACCCTACCCACAGGGCACCATGCCTTTGGCTTCGCTTCCGCCCCGTCTGCCGCCCAGCAGGTTCTGATCGCGCGCCGTGGTTGCCTTCCACGCCCCACTTGACACACGCCGCCGTACGTTTGTGTGCCGCATCGTCGGCCATTGAGTCCGGGAGGCTAGCGGGGCATGTTTCCCGACGGGGACGGATCAAGGCGCGTTGGGCCGGATCTCCAGTCGCAGTCCCAGAGGCAGCCCGGCTGCAGCATCGACGACCGCCTGTACCTGATCGGCGGCCAGCATCCCGCCGATCTGCTCTCCGAGCGGCTGAGCCACTTCGGCAGTGTCCGCCGGCGCGATCTGCGGCGGTTGGTGGATGGGCGACTACATGCACTTCCCGCCCGGCTATGTCCTACTCGACCTTGACAGCGACGGGACGTGCCCTGCGCCAACTCCTCGACAACAACGCCGAGTCGCAAAGCTGATCCCCCGCCCAGCCGGGAAGCCTGCCGCCGGGTCCGCTCGGTGAGCGGCCCGGCGCCCTGAGCGCTTTGGGATTCGAGCGCGGCCAGGCGCTCCCCGCGGGTCTGAAGCCCCGGCCGCCGCAGCACGCGGAAGATCGGGCTGGGCGCCACCGCCAGACCGCCGTACTCCGGCCGCCGCAATCGGCACGCCAGCTGGGCCGTAGCCCAACGTCGGCCTCGCCGGGCGAGGGTCGCACGTTCGGTCGGAACGGCGAGCGCGAGCGAACGCCCTCGCCGCGTTCCCTTCCGGCAGGGGGAGCAAACCCATCCCGACCGTGAGGCGGGCATCGCCTCCGCCAGCGGGAGAACAGGATCCGGAGGAAGCGGGATTCCCCTCAGGCCTGCGTTTCGTCACTCGGCTCCTGGGCACCATGACACAGGCGGACCGCGTGTATGCCGTCTTCGAGGGTCCTGGGCGCTTCTCCCCATCGCCTCCTGACATTGGGCTCCGGGAAGGAGAGAGCCATGACCCCCGAGCGCGTCGGCCGCCTCCTCGAAGCCTTGCGGACTGACGGCCCTTCTTCCTTAGGACAACTGTGGTATTATTAGTCTCATTACTTCCCCAAGCAACCGCAGTGAACCCAGGTTGGGGGAGAAACACTACAAAAAACCACTGCTTTGCCTATGAAACCTGAATCAACCGGATCCATTGGAGATAGCCGTGAAGAAAGCGATCGCAAACATCCTGTCCTTGATGTTCATTCTTGTAATGGCAGGCTGCAATTTGCCCGGGAAGGCTGCACCAGAGCCAGACATTGTTGCCCCGATAGCAACAGCAGTACCAGAGGCCGGCACCGCAGTCCCTACTGCGATCCCGACTACAATCCCTGAGCCTCTGCCTTCCGGATATATGGATCTCCTGCAGAATAAGATTGCCTCCGGCGAGTGGACCCTGGAAGAGGGTCTGGTAACAATGCTCAGGCTTTTCGCCGGAGAGATCCAGATCAGCGAGGCCGGCCTGGGACAGGGCGTACTGGTGACTGAGGGCACCAGCATCCTGACGCTGGCGGGCGGATACTTACAGACCGGAACCGATCAAGCCGTCAAAGACGAGATCACCCGCCTGGTCAACCTGCTCGTTCCCACCCAGGAAGCGCTCGACCGGTATTCGATCCCGGAGGAGCAGGCCACCGTCCGCGACGGCCGCGGGCCCGGGCTGGCAGCCCCGGCAAGGCAAGACCTGGTGGCCTGCGACCGTTTATGGGTCGACGGCTTTCCCGATGAGCGCACGCCGGCTTTTCCGTGCTACCTGTTTGGTGATCTAGTACTCGCCGGCAACTCTTACCGGGTGTATTACCCGCTGGCCTGGCGTGGGGATTCTAGCCGCGACCGTTACTATGAGGCTACGCTGAAAGCCGTTCAGAAGTCCATCGCTGAGTTCCAGAATTATGGTTCGGTTAGGCCGATCTTTTTCGTGTTCACTACCCTGGCCGACGAGAGGGATACCCCAGATCTTACTATTTTAGCCTCGACGGAAACAGGTTTCCGTCCGGCCGATGAGTTGCAAAAAACAGAAGCCTGCCCGGTCATCATAAATCCTGCTTCGATGACCCTGGACATCCCGCACTACGAACAGACCATAGCCCACGAGATCTTCCACTGTTTCCAGGCCTGGCACCTGCGCGATCAATTAAACAGGCCGGGAATGGACTCGTGGTGGTGGGGGGAAGGTACGGCCGAATATTTCGGCAATCTGGTTTACCCGTCGGTAAATGCTGAGCAGGAAGACTTTAAGGATTCTTTCATTGAGTTGTCTAAAGTCAGACCCTTGACGGACATGGACTATCAAAATTTCGTCTTCTTCCAGTTCCTGGGCAACCGCATCGGCCCGGACGGAGTGATCGCCATGCTGCGCACCATGCCCACCACACCCGGTCGCGATGCCCAGCTCGCCGCGTTGGCCGCTGTTCCCGGTATGGAGGATACCTTTGAGGACTTTGTGCGCTCCGTTTTGGACCATACACTGATGGATAGTGACGGAACGATGATGGCCCTCGAACTTGATTTCAACGATGAATATCTATTCACTGAACAATCCGAAGTCAGGATTTTATACGGCAATCCATTTGTTTTTACTCGCTATGCGGTCAGCTTTGAAAGTGAAAAAAACTTTGGGGTCGAAACACTCTCGGAGGGGGTGGGGCGTTCGGCATGGCGCGCCCGCGGGTCTATTGGAGGTTGGGAACCATTCCCGACCGCTGCCGCCGGTGGGTGCGAAGATCTCCCGTACATCGGGTATGTCATTACCACAACGCCCGCGGCCGTGCGCACGGAGATCATTTCTACCACCGAGGTCACCGAGGCGCCTTGCGACGAGTGCCTGATCGGCAGATGGGATGCGACGAACGACAGCGTCCTCTCCTATATGCAGTCGGTCATCTCCACAGGTGGAGAGGATATCCCAACGGTGGAAAGCGTTACCGGAACAATGTTCATGGATTTCAAGGCCAATGGCACTGGTTCCGGCGGCTACGAGAATCTCATCGTTCATGAGACCAACGTGGGCGGCAATGCTGGTACGGAGGTTTTCTATACCTTCGAGGGGTTCTCAGACGGACCGTTTGCAGCGGATGGCTCCGAACTGATCGGTCTGAACGGATCAATGAATATGGTGGTCACCGTGAAGATTGTGGCAAGTGGCATTGACATGGGCTCAACCACCTTTCCAGTCCAGCCGGAGGACTTCCCGGTTGGCTCGGCCATCCCCACCGGCTACACCTGCGATGGCGATACCCTGAACATATGGCCGCCGGCTCCGGACATCATCGTCGAACCGATCACTTACATCCGCACCAGCCCATAGCTTGCTGCCCTTTCAACCCAAAGAAGGAGATCTTCAGCTTATACAAACCTCAAGCGAACTCCATACTCAAGATGTTAAATAGCGTCTACCATATTCAACCATCAAGAGGGATGCAATGAAAAATCGAAGCTCCATTATTCTCGCACTGGCAATAGTTCTCATGACAAGCCTGGCTTGTACTATTGGAGGCACGGC
>JALHUE010000313.1 GCA_022866145.1 Anaerolineales bacterium
GATCCTCCTTCCAGGGAGTGCTCCCCGCGCCGGTCCAAGCTCACTTCGCGATCACTCGCTTCAGACCGTAGGCCTGAGCCACACAGACATTGATCCACTCGGCCGGATCGTAGCCGATTTCCGTCAGGCCACCCATATGCGACAGGGAAGCGGCGCGGATCTCGTCAAGGCCGCGGGCCTCGGCCTCCCGCAAGGCTTGGTCCCGGCGCTCCCAATCCACGGCGAACGACTGAACCTCCGGCAACCGGATCAGCACGCGTTGGGTGCCCGGCAGCACGGAGATGACGACCAGACACACGCTGACCAGCCCCAATCCCAGGGCTGCCGGCCGTGCAAGTGGGCCGGCCCAAGCTGCCAGGGCGCTGCCCAGCAGGAAGCCCCAGACGCCGAGCCCGGCTACCAGGACGAACAGGCTGGTGACCAGAACCCTAGCATCTGGGTAATCAGAGACCGCGAACTCGTAAGGCGCCATGGTGACGATGAGCAAGCTGGCAACAACAGGCGGTAGAAGGATCAACCAGGGCACGAATCGCTTCGCGGCAAAGCGCGGTCCATCCGATAGGGGCGAGGCGATGCTCCCCAGTCCCAGGGAGATGCTCAGCGGCAGCGCGACCACCAAGGCCAATCCGGCAGGGATCTTATGGACGGTTCGCGAAAGGAAGATCCGTGTATCCTGGACCAGGCGACTTCCCAGCTGTGGGATCGTCACCGGGCCGGAGACCAGGCTGCGGCGGACCTCCGTGCCGGGGGCTACGTACAGCAACACCAAGGCCAGGCCGGCGCCCAGGAGTGCCGAGGCCAGCAGCGCCAGCATGCGCTTGCGGTTCCCCCGCATTCCGACCCAGGCCGCGACGGCTCCCACAGCCAGAACCGCGATCTGAAGCACAGCGTAGGTCTCCGAGAACCCACCCGCGATCAGGGCGTACAGACCCACAGCGAGACAGGCCGACGGCGAGACCGACTTGACCTCGCGGCTCGCCTGCCTCAACAGCCAGGCTCCGAGCCCGGTGAGCAGGATCAAGGGCAGGACGTAGGTCATCATCCCGGTCTGCCAGTAGAGCGACTGATAGGGGTTGGGCGTTCCGTCCAGCAAGACGAAGACCAACGCTGCTCCCACGGCTATGCCAGCCAGCACCGAACCTATGCTCCCTGCCCCGCGCCCCAGCTGGCGGAAGAGAAGCGCCAGAAGCAGAACCCAGCCCACGATGGCGAGAGCCGGAATGCAGCGGGTTACGACCACACCTGCGGCCTCCGCCAGATTCACCAAGAAGGTGAAGCTGTACCGTCCCGACCAGGTCGTGTACCAGAACTTCTGACTTTCCGAGAACCCCAGTCTGCGCAAGGTGCCGACGGTGCAGTAGTCATCGGCCATGTAGCGTGAGGACCAACCCACGACCGCGTGCGCTGCGAGAGGGATCGCCAACAGGAGACTGGCCAGCGCCAGCATGCCCATGGCGCCAAACCTCTGAATCCGGTGGGCCGGAGGGCTCGTAGTCCTGGACACC
>JALHUE010000314.1 GCA_022866145.1 Anaerolineales bacterium
CTTTGACGAGTCGACCCTCCTGCGTGTGGCACATGTCTGCGAAGCGGCGGGGATCTACCCAGTCGGACGTACGCGTCCAGCCTAACCCTCACCTGCTTGAGGTTGGTCTTGTTTCTTCCCAGACTACCATCTCAGTCGATCATGCAATCTGGTGTGTGCTCCATGATTGCAGCGAGTCGCGATGGCTCTCTCCAATGAATCAGACAGGCTCGGGAGACGGCCTCATTTCCGGCTCCTGGTTGGCCGAAGTCAGGCCGTCCAACGCCCGTCGTCAACCGGGGTCTTGCCGCGGTACTGAGACCAGGATGAGGACCGCGGTCATGGCTCGCAGCGCCCTTCCCCGGATCTCAGATACTCCGGCGGTCTGTGGAGGAGAGCCGCGCGTCTTGGAGCACTGACATCGATGCAAACGTCCTTCTTGGTCCTCTGCGCACGTCAGGATCGAACGCGGCGCCGACGCAGTCTTCTCAACGTCGGATATGACTAGGCCGTCCTGGTGTCAGCCGGGGATGTGGGAGACATCTGGGCGGTTGCGCAGGGGACCGCGGGTATCGTGAGGGTGGAGCCCGGCGGATAGCACCAATCACAGACAAGGTCCAAGATGCCGCGCGCCCGGCAATGCTCCCCTCTGCAGGTGCGAGCCATCCCGCTCCGGGGCGAGGGAATCTGCAATGGTCCACCCGGAGCACACTCGTCGGCCGTCGGCCCGCCGAAGACCAGCGAAGCGGCACGGGAGACTGACCAAATCGTCCCCTGAGGCGCCCTACACGACGCCAGCCTCCTGCCAGGCGCTCACCTCTTCCGCCGTATAGCCCAGCAGGTTGACAAGCACTTCCTGTGTGTGCTGCCCCAGTGTGGGCGGCGCGCGGAAGACTTGCGTAGGGGAGGTCGGGATGCAAAGGGGCGATCCGACCATCGGCACACGTCCGGCGGTCGGATGGTCAACATCGGTCCGCATCCCACGCGCCACGACTTGCGGATCGGCGAAGACCTGGTCGACGCTGTTGATAGGAGCCGCCGGAATCCCAATGGACTCGCACAGGTCGATCCAGGCCTGGGCTGGCCGTGTCCGAAACAAGTCACTCAGCCTTTCGACGACAGCCTCACGGTTCTCGACGCGTGCCCTGTTGGTGACAAAGCGCGAATCCTCGGCCCACTCGGCCTCGCCTACCCGCTCGCAGAAGCGCTTCCACTGGGAGTCGTTCCCTGAGGCAAAGGCGAAGTAGCCGTCTTGCGCCCGGAACGATTGGTAGGGAACGAGATTGGGATGGCCGTTACCGTAGCGGGTCGGGGGCTGCCCAGAGACGAGGTAGTTGCTGGCGACATAAGACAGCAGCGCAACTTGCGTGTCCAGCAGGGATATGTCAATGCGCTGCCCGTCGCCGGTGCGCTCCCGCGCGAAAAGGGCGGCCAGGATGGCTGTGGACGCGAACATGCCGGCTCCGAGATCGGCGATGGCGATACCGGCCCGGAAAGGCTCGCCGTCTGCAGGCCCCGTCAGGCTCATGAAACCACCCATGGCCTGGACCATGAAGTCGTAACCCGGTCGCTCACGGTAGGGTCCCGTCTGGCCGTAGCCAGTGATGGAGCAAACAATCATCCCCGGCCGA
>JALHUE010000315.1 GCA_022866145.1 Anaerolineales bacterium
AAGAAGGTCGATCCGTGCCCAGCGCCGCGGGCGCTGGTCGCGGATCTGGACGTCCTTGCGGCCGCTCCGCTTGGCATGAGCGCCGCCGGGTATGGCGACCTGCTGGGCAAGTACACGGCCCTGGCGGATTGGCGCATTGCACACGATCTGGGAATCGAGACTATCGAGCCGGTCTCATGGCAGCTGATGGAGCAAGGGCTCGAACCATGGACGGGCAACCCCGACGGGGTGCGGGCCGGCGATCCGGCGTCGCTGCGCGATCTGGTCGAGGGATTGGTCATCGCCGGACTCGCCATGCAGATCTCGAGCTCCACCCGGGCGGCCTCCGGCAGCGAGCATCTGTTCAGCCATCTGTGGGAGATGCAGGGTCTGACCCACGGGGGCGAGAGTGTGCCCCACGGAATCCAGGTTGGGTTGGGGACGATCGCCTCCTCGGCGCTGATCGAGTGGCTTCTGGGGCAGGATCTGTCTGGCTTGCCGGTGAAGGCGCTCTGCCGGGACTGGCCCGGCCGAGAGCAGGCTGAGGCAGACGTGCGCCGGGCGCACCCGTCGGGACCGCAAGCCGATCAGGCGGTCGCCGAGACGCTGGCCAAGCACCCAACGGCCGCTCAGCTGCAAACCCGCCTCGAACGCGCCGGCGAGGCCTGGCCTGCGCTGCGCGAATGGCTACGGTCCTGGGCCTTGTCTCCCCACGATGCCCAGGACAGGCTGGGCCGGGCTGGATGCCCTACCGATCCGCGCTCCATTGGCCTGGACTTCGAACGCCTGCGTCAGTCGTACTCCCTGGCGCGCCAGGTGCGCAAGCGCTATACCGTGCTCGATCTTGCGTTCGAGACCGGGCTGCTCGAAGCGGCCCTCCGGTCGCTCTTCTCAGAGCAGGGCTTCTGGGGTGGCGGTTCGACAGCCTAGAGCGGGCAGCACCGCGCGGACCGAAGGCCCCAATAGTCCGAATCGAGTGCTTCTGCGCCCCAGTCACCCGATGAGCCAACAATTGCAGGTGCCCACTGTCGCTGCGATTTGAGTTCTTGCCATCCGGACGAGCCGATCTCCAGCGCCGCGTCCTGGGAGAGGGCAAGCTGCCAGCCGGGCACCTGCGTGGCGTTCGCCACGTGCCAGTCGCAGGCGCGGATCACAACTCCGAAGGAGTGCCTGAAGGCGTGCGGTACGCGGACTGAGTGTGCCCTAGGCTGGGCTGTGCCAGCCAGGGAGGTGGTCCAGTGCCTGGTGGACATCCGTCACAATGGCCGCGCCCGCATCCCGCAGGGCGCGCGCCTTCTCCGGATGATCAGGGATCCCGAGGAGCGTTAGGCGAAGGTGGAGCCCATGCTTGCGCAGCACGGCGGCCGCGGCCGCTGCGCTGCGCACCCCCTTGGAGGCGTCCTCAACGGCAACCACGCGCGCGCCCTCTAAGACGGACCAGCACGAACCCAGCCTGCCATCCAACGCTAGCCCCGCCGCATCCATCAGGGCGTCCGGCAAGGAAGCGCCAAGCGCCAGCTGCATGGCCGTCAGCACATGGATGGGCGAGGGCTTGAGCATAGAATGGGACTCCATGCCTCTCTGATTCGCCAGCCAGCCCAGGTCCCCCATGCCGACGATCGGCAACCCGTCCAGGCCGGCGCAGGCGACTCCGATTTCGGCCTCCGGGGCGCCGCTGGTTCCATCCGGCCCCGAGGATGGCCGGTTGGTGAAGATGGCGAAGGCATGGTTGGGCCGCGCGATCCACGCCCGCAGCGCCTGGCGCTCGCTTGCATTCAGCATGGGTCGATCGCAGGTCGACAGGAAGCTTTCCGTCTGCAGTTGTGGCGCAAGCTGATAGAGAGCCTGGTAGCGCTCGCTGCCGAGATTGAGTTCCTGGATCAGACGGAAGGTCAGTGATCGCGCCGGATCGCGCCCATCTAGCACCAAGGTGACAAGCGTCTCCAAGCGTGCGGGCGGCAAGCGCGCAAGCAGGGAGCGCAGCAATCCGATGGCGTTTTCACGCGGCCGCGATTCTGTCGATCGATCACGGCCGAGGACGCCCGCGAAGCCGGCGAGGTCCGGGACCGGCAATCCATGGGGAGGGAGCGGCTTCTCCGCGAGGCGCAGGCCGAGGCTGGCGTCGGGGACGAGCGGCCATAGGCGTTCGAGCAACAGCGCCGTGCACATGGCCGAGGAGTCCCACTCGGAAGTGACTCCGGCGGCTTCGAAAGCCAGCACGCCCTCCAGGGGCAACACCCC
>JALHUE010000316.1 GCA_022866145.1 Anaerolineales bacterium
CGGGACCGGCGGCCGGTGGCCTCCAACAGCGTATCGCTCAGGTGAAGGTAGCTGGCCGGCAGCACACACAGGCCCAGCCATCCAATGCGCAGCCAGGCCTCGACCTCCTGCGGATTGGCGGTCAGCCCGGCCATGACATCTCCGAAGTACACGAGCGTCAGGCTCCCCAGCAGGACGGCCGTCGAGCGCGCCACGCGCTCGCGCAGGTTGAAGGTCAGGGCATAGGTCAGCAGCGAGAACGCCGTGATGGCGTTGGCGGCCTCAAGGATCTGGTTGAGGACAACCAGGCCGGCGACGAACAGATTGTCCATTACCCCTCGGGCCGCTCGCGAATGCTCAGCCGGAAGAACAGGGCGATGTCCTGATCGGGGTAATACTGGTCACTGTACCCAGCAAAGGAGAACCCGAGTTTGCGCGCCAGATTGATGGCCGGAAAGTTCTTGCTCTGCATTTCTGCGAACAGGCTGTCGTAGCGCCGCTCACGGCACCACCTGCGCGCCATCCCGATCATGGCGGTCGCAATCCCCTGCCGGCGGTGCTTGCTCGAGACGACCAGGTCCGAGATCCAGCCCGAGTTGTCGGCTGGGGCCGGAACGAGCGACAGATACGCCAGTCGCTCCCCGTCTGCCTCACCTACCAGAACGGCGGCCCTTCGAGTCCACTCATCCGCCAGGCGTTGCGGTGCTCGCGGGTAGTGGACGCGCATCGGGCGCGGCAGGCGCACCTGGCGAAAGGTCAGGCTGATCTCGTCGCTTGAACGGTTGAGCGCCATCTGCCAGACGTGGTCGGTGCTGTAGTCATGATCCAGGGCGACCAGGTCGGTGATGTCGCTGGAGATCGCCTGGCGGATGCTGATGCGCTGCGTCATGGCTAGCCCCTTTTCGCGGATCGCTCCTCAAGCAGCGGCCTGAACCCGGACCTGGAGCATGCACGGAAGCGGGGCATTGCCTGCGGCATCCGTCACCACCAGGCGGAAGGCGTAGTCCCCCGGGATCACGAGCGAGGTATCCCAAGTTCCCAGTTGGTCATCCACCACGGGGGTTGTTCCGGCCCACACCGCCCGCCACACCGCTCCCGGAACCAGGCTGATGTACTCTAGCTTGTAGAAGGCGAAGTTCTCAATGTTGGCTGTACCTGCAACCTCGACGACACCGCTCAGGCTGTCTCCGTTCGCCGGTGCCGTCACCGTCGCCACCGGATTCTGGCATCCGGCAGAATCGACCGTCACAGCCGGAAGCGGAGTGGCAGTGGCCAGCTGCTCCCCTGAGGCAACCAGGGCCAGGGTCGCGGTCGGCAGCAACGACAGGGTCGGCAAGGCTGTCGGGCGGATGGAGGCCGGGATTGCCGGGGCCGCGAAGGTGGAGACCAGGAAGGTAACCAGCATCAGCCCCAGCACTGTCCCCAGCATCGCCGCCGAGGCGCGTAGCCGTCCGGTAGTCCGCTCACGCTCGAGGGCGAAGATCGTCTCACGTCGCTGTCGATACGAACGCAGCACCTGGCGAAGGTATAGCCCGCCAGCCAGTGCCAGCAGCAGGTAGATCCAGGCCTGATTGGCCTCGACGAACAGGATGGCTTCTTCCATGCCCCGATCGCGTCACAGTCGGTTCAAGACGCCCCGAAGAATGGTCAGCACCTTGGGCACCAGGATCTGACCCGCCTGCAGGACCTCTTCATGAGTGGTGACGGTGTCGCCGTCCAGGTTCGCCTTGTTGCTGATCCCGGAGATGCCCAGGACCCGCATCCCACTGTGTCGCGCCACGGTGACTTCAGGCACGGTCGACATACCGACTGCATCCACGCCAATGCAGCGTAAGAAGCGCAGGTCCGCCGGCGTTTCGAAGGACGGGCCGGCCAGGCAGGCATACACCCCCTCGTGAGCCCGAATGCCGGCCGCCGCCGCCACCTCGGCTGCTAGGCGCAGCAGGCCCCGGTCGTAGGCCTGACTCATATCGGGGAAGCGAGGCCCAAAGGCGTCCAGGTTCGGGCCGCGCAACGGAGAGAGGCCGGACATTCCGAGCAGGTTGATATGATCGCGGATGAGCATCACATCGCCCGGCTGATACTCGGGATGGACGGCTCCGGCGGCGTTTGTGACGAACAGCGTCTCAACCCCCAGGCGGCGCATCACCCGGATCGGCAGTCCAATCCGGGACATGGGGTGACCTTCGTAATAGTGGGCCCGGCCCTGCAGCACGATGACAGACCTGGCGCCCAAGCGACCCGCAACTACGTTTCCGCCATGGCCTTCAACGGTGGGCACCGGCCAGCCGGGGACCTCCTGCGCAGGAATGCTGACTGAGCTCTCGAGAGCGTCCGCCAGCGGGCCCAGACCCGACCCCAGAACCACGCCCACTTCAGGAGACTGCGGAAGTCGCGAACGCAGGAAGGCTGCGACCCGGTCGATTTCCTCGACGGTCAAGAACTCGGCGGATGAGTCGCTCACTGGGCAGCTCCCTCCCGCTGGACCCGGAGAGCATTCGGACTGCTGAGCCCTAGAATCTGCTGGACCTCCCGCCTGGATTTGCCTTGCCCAAGCAAGTGGTGCGCCAGGGAGTGGCGAAGCGAGTGCGGAGAGACGTCTTCGCCCAGGCCTGCGGCCCGCGACCAGCGCTTGACAACGAGCCAGAGCCCCTGACGGCTCATCACCGTGCCGCGCTGGTTCAGGAACAACGCCTGCTCACCGGGCGCGCCGGCCAGATGTTGACGGGCCTGCTGCAGATACCGCTGCAGATGGGCTTGGGAAGCCCCCAGCGCGACCGGGCTACGCGTGCTGCCAGGCACTCGCACCGTGCCAGCCTCCAGGTCGATATCCGGGAGCTTCAACCGGACGGCATCGGCCGCCCGAAGGCCCGTGCTGTACAGCAGCGAGAGAATCGCGGCATCCCGCATCCCGCGCGCCGATCCGCTGCGTGAAGCGAGATCGACGATGAGGCCGATCTCGTTCGGGGTCAGGACACGCGGGGATTGGCGCGGCGGGACCGGCGCCCGCAGCCCGGCAGTCAGGCCTTCCGGAACGCTCTTGTCGTGTACATGCAAGAACTCGACAAATGAGCGGACCGCGGCCGTCTTGCGCGCCAGGGTCGCCGGTCGATAGGTTTGCTGGGTTAGCCAGGAAACGTAGCCTGCGAGCGACTCAGGGGAGAGGTCCGACGCCTGCACCTGTCGACCGAGGTGGGATTCCAGGATGCGGCAGAACTGGCGCAGGTCAGCGTGATACGCCAGGAGAGTGTTCGGGGATCGCCCCTGTCCCTTCAGGTGGGCCAGGTAGCGGCCAATGGCCTCGTCCATACACGGAGCTCCAGACGATGGTTGCGGCGGTGATTATAGCATCGTCGGCTCATACTTTCCATAAGTGCGCGCAAGGCGCCGCGGCGCGCCCGAGGCTCACCCGCGGGCAACCGAACAGGCGCCGAGGTTGCCGTGGAGGATCGCCCGGCTCCCGTATCTCCTTGGAGTCTGTGGCGGACCAGCTCGGGGGGCCAGTGGCAGCCTGGAGCAGCCTCCACCGGCTCCGGTTGACCGCCGGCTGCGGGGAACGCAGGCCAGCGGGCTTCAGGGTTCGACGCGCCGCCGCCATCGGCGCCCCGCCCGCCAGCGGCAGGCCAGGGCTATCGAGTACCGGTTCCCCGCCAGCGCCCTCAGCCAGCGGTAGCGACGGCCCGGGACCACCACCCGCTTGCCCTCGGCCAGGCCTACCAGCGACTCCCGCACGACCCGCTCAGCGGACAACCACAGCACCCCGGGGATTCGGGCATGTATATCGATCCCGTCGAACTCCGGCGTCGAATGGAGTTCTGTAACCGTGAACCCAGGGCACAAGGCTTGGAAGCACACGCCAGTGCCTGATGTCTCCTCGGCCAGCGATTCCGAGAAGGCGTTCAGATATGCCTTGCTGGAACCGTAGGTCGGCGAGCTCAGCCGGGAGAACATCCCGGCCAGCGATGACACCTGGATAACGGCACCGTGCCCCCGGGCGATCATCTGAGGTAGCACAGCTCGCGTCAGCCGAGTCGGGGCGATGACGTGCAGGTCGAGCAGGGAGATCTGGCGGGAAACCTCTGCCGCTGCAAACCGGCCGACGAGGGCCACGCCGGCACTGCTGACTAGCAGATCGATGTCTGATCGGGAAGACAGGCGCTCGGCCAGCGCCTCCAGGGACTCCCGGTCGGTCAGGTCACAGACCTCGATCTCAACGGGAGCGCTCGAGCTCGAAGCCAGTTCCTGGGCGAGCTTGGCCAACCGCTCTCGCCGGCGGGCTACCAGCACCAGCCCCATGCCAGCCGATGCGAGCTGACGGGCAAACTCCGCCCCAATGCCGCTCGAGGCGCCGGTGATCACCGCAACGGGCGGCCCCCCTCCCTTCCTTGCCACGGGGGACCATGTCGGCTTGCTCATGGGTTCCTACTCCTGGGGCTTTCGCATGGAGCCGTCCTCTTGTTGCGCGCCTCCGCGGAGGCCCCGCATCGACGCAAACTGTCAAATCCAGGCCGAGGCCTGATCCAGAGCGGCCACTTCGCTCTCCTCCAGTCGCAGACCGACCGCGCCGAGGTTCTCGCCAAGCTGTTCGAGCGACCGCGGCCCGATAATCGGGCTGGTGACGCTCGGCCGGCTGAGGAGCCATCCCAAGGCCATCTGCAGGGCGGACTTGGATCGAGCTGTGCCCAATGAATGAAGAGTTTCGAGCACGGTCCAGGGACGCGACTGGCCCAGCCAGGCCTGAATGCGACTGCTCGACTCGCCCCTGGTCCCGGGCTCGGGCGCCTCTCCCTGGCGGTACTTGCCAGTTAGGAAGCCGCCCGCCAGTGGGCTATAAGGGATCACTCCCAGGCCGTAGCGGAGGCAGACCGCTTCGAGCTCGCGCTCATACTCGGCTCGGTTGAGCAGGTTGAAATGCGGCTGAACGCAGACGAAGGCGGCAGTGTGCTCCCGATCTGCAACCCACAGAGCTTGCATCAATTGCCACGCCGGGAAATTGGAGCACCCGAGATACCGCACCTTTCCCTGCTGAACCAGCCAATCCAGGGCACTCAACGTCTCCTCCAAAGGCGTCTCATCGTCAGGCCAATGGAGCTGGTAGAGGTCGATGGTCTCAACGCCGAGCCGCCTCAGCGAGGCCTCCGCCGCCTGCTGGATATGGGCCCGCGACAGACCCTGATCATTGGGCGCATCTCCCATGGGCCCGCGGACTTTGGTGGCGATCACCGTCCGTTCCCGCCGGCCGGGTGAGGCCCGCAACCACTTCCCAAGGATGGTCTCGGCCACGCCGCCCGGGTTTCCCGGGACCCAGCGCGAGTAGACGTCGGCCGTGTCGATGAAATTGATCCCCGCCTCCTCCGCAGCGTCCAAGACCGCCAGGGAGGTGGCCTCGTCCGCCGTCCAACCGAACTGCATCGTGCCCATACACAGCTCCGAGACCTTCAGTCCGGTCGCACCCAAGCGTCGATAGTCCACTGTCGGCTCCTCCGGCCTCGCGGGAGGCTGAAGCTACAATATTACTTCCACACACCGCCGGGAGGGTCCGGTCGTGATCGGGTTCACAGGCTTGCTCGCCCGTTCGGCGCCGATCGGGGCGGCCGCCCTTCAAGCGGGATGTGCCGCCCAGGCAACCGCCTGGCATGGCACCTCCTATGACCGGCCGCGCCCGGCGTCGCACTTCGCTCTCGAGAGGCGTCGCCCTTCGCTAGGAAATTGGGCATCCAGGAGGAATGGACCACCTCCTCCGATGTGACCTCAAAGCGGATCGGCATCTCCACCGGCTAGTGAAGGTCGCTCGGGGTCAGCCCCTGCTCGGGGTAGTGGAACTCCCATGCGAATTGCCGTCCGATGACCTCGACGACCATCGGCTTGTCGGCGGCGGCTTCGCTGGCGGAAAGCACGCGGAACGAATACACCACCATCACGACCACCAGCAGTGCCGGGATGGCCGTCCAGAACACCTCGAGCGAGGTGTTGCCGTGGATCAGAGCGCCTTCGGTCTCATCGCCGGCCCGGCGGCGGAAGCGCAGCACGGAGTACACCAGCAGGCCCTCAACCAGAACGAAAACCACCGTGGCCGCGCCCAGCATGAAGTTGAACAGGCGCTTCACTAGCTCGCCGCGGGTCGAGGCGGTCTCCGGCAGCAGGTTGACATTGGCCGCCACCAAGTAGCCGCACACCAGCACCACAAGGAAGATGGCCGAAACGACAATGACCGTTCTTGCCTTCACCGTGAAGCACCCTCGCGGTGGAAGTTCATGTTCAGTGCGATCTGCCTGGACCGGCAGCCGGCCTGGCTACGTCCCATGGTGGATTCCCGGCCAAGGCCGCGAGCAGAGCATCCAGCCAGCGAGCCTCAGCCTCAAGGTGCGCCCGTTGGTGGGAAGCCACCCACTCGGTCGAGCCGAAGAGGAAAGGCGCGTGGCGCAGGCTATCCTGCTCCGCCAGGATCTGCTGCCGGCGGCCGCCCAGACACTCGGCGGCCTCCTTCGCCGATACAGCGGAGAGGAAGGCCAGGCCGACGTCTCCGGTGAACCTGGAAGGCTTGTAGGTTGAGAGGTTCGTGCGGAGCAGCTCCTGGAACTGGGCTTCGCCTGCTTCAGTGATCCGGTAGACCCAGCGCGGCGGGCGTTTGCCCTGGCGAGAGCGCGTGCGCGCCACCCAGCCAGCCTTCTCCATCTTCCCCAGCAAGAAGTACACCGTCGGCTTCTTCAGATCCGTGCAGTAACGCAGGTCAGACTCGACCCATCCCACGAGACGATAGCCGTGCATCTCTTCCTGACGCAGCAGGCCCAACAGCAGCAACTCGCGGTCCATATCCCTAGTCAAGGCAAATTAGTCAAATCCGACCTACAACGTGCCTATGGTACGCCGAACCACTCGTGTTTGTCAACCACTCCAGCCATCCATGGTGGGGGACCGAGCCCACCCAGACTCCCGCTTCGGGGCAGATCTCCGCCCATGCGGGGGTTGGGTGGCGAACCTTGCTTCGCATTACGCCTTGCTGGATGACTACGCGCATCCGGCCGTCTTGGATTGCGCCTACCGCGAATCGGACGGTGGGGCCGGGAAGCCTCCCGGCCCCACCGCGACTCTCGGGGCGTTCTGCTAGGGCAGGCCCGGCGCTCCCGAGGAGAGGACCGCCGGCCGCGTGCGTGGCTTCGCTAGACTTCGGTGCAGTATGCCAGACCGAGCGTCCCGGGCCCGGCGTGGGTACCCACGGCGGGGCTGACGGCTGTCAGGTGCGCCTCAATCGGCTTCAACCTCTTGGTCGCCTCGGCCAACAGCGCCTCGGCATCCTCTGCCGCCGCTGCATGCAGCGTCGCGATCCGAAGCACCTTCTTCCCTCGGACCCGCTCCTCAATGACCTCCAACAGCCGCTCGCGAGCCTTACCCCGGGTCCGTACTTTCTCGAGCGCCTCGACCCGCCCGGCCCGAACCTCAAGCAGCGGCTTGAGGTTGAGCGCCGAGCCCAGAAAGCGGGATGCCCCGCCGATCCGCCCGCCTCGGTGAAGGAATTCCAGCGTGTCGACAAGGAAGACCACCCCGGTGAGATCCTTCACCCGCTTGGCGAGGGCCAGGACGTTGTCGAAGGACTCCCCGGCCTCCGCCGCCCGAGCCGCAGCCAGGACCTGGTAGCCCAGAGCCATGGCCACGCTCTCCGAGTTGACGATCTCGATCCTCGCCCCGGGAAACACCTTCTTCGCCTGCTCGGCAGATTGAATCGTCCCGGAGAGGTGCGGAGAGACCAATATCGCCAGGATGGGGACGCCGCGCGCAACCAGCGGCTCGAAGATCACCTGGAAGGTGGCGATCGTCGCCTGAGAGGTGGTCGGCATCGTCTTGGAGGTTCTGAGGCGGGCGTAGAACTCGGCGGGCATGATGTCCACACCGTCGCGCATCTCCTCACCGTCCCAGATCACGATCTGCGGGGCGACGAGGATCTTGTACTTGGCGATGAGGTCAGCCGGGATGTAAGCCGTACTGTCGGTGACAATGGCCAACTCGGGCATTTCCCCTCCTGGTTCCTGCCTGGTTAATCGTCTAACCCGCTAGAACCCCGCGAGGGGGGATAGGTTGCGTCAGCTAATTCTTCGTCCTGAGCCAGGCCTGCAGCTCGTCCAAGGGCCAGGCGTTGGCGATCTGAGCGGCTTCCAGCCAGGCACGCCGGGCGATCCCTACGCCATAGCGGCGCAGCTGGAAATCTGAGGGGCGGTGGGCATCGGTGTTGATCGCCAGCATGCACCCGAGCTCTCCGGCTCGCCGGGCGTGCACGTCGTTCAGATCCAGGCGGTCAGGATGAGCGTTGATTTCGAGGATGGTGCGCGTTCGCTGTGCCGCCAACAGCACTTCGTCCAGGTCCAGGTCGGCTCCCTCGCGTCCCTCGACCATGCGCCCGGTCGGGTGGCCGATCAGGTCGACATGCGGGTTGCCGATGGCGGCCAACAGGCGGGCCGTCGCCTGTTGCCGCGGTTGGCGCAGCGAGGTATGCAGGGAGGCCGTGACCAGGTCCAGCTCCGCCAGGACCGAGTCCGGGAAATCCAGGCGGCCGTCGGCCAGGATCTCGACCTCGGTGCCCTGCAAGAGCCGCGGCTGCCTGCCCACCAGTCTCTGAGCCTGCTCGATCTCCTGGCGCTGTGCTCGCAGCCGATCGACCGTCAGCCCCCGGGCTACGCCCAGACTCTGGCTGTGATCGGAGATCACCAGATACTCGAGGCCGGCCTCCCTGGCGGCCACGGCCATCTCGGCGATCGTGGCCATCCCATCGCTCCAGGTCGAGTGCGCATGGAGCTCCCCACGCAGGTCGGCCTCGGCGACCAAGACCGGAAGCTGCCCGGCAGAGGCAGCCTGCACTTCTCCGCGGTCTTCGCGCAGCTCCGGTGGGATCCAGGGGAGGCCGAGGCGGTTGTAGACGTGTCCCTCTTCGCCGGCCAGAATCTCGGTGCCATCCTGCTGACGGAAACCGTGTTCGGATAGCGAAAGGCCGAGGGCCTGGGCCCGCTCACGCAGGCGCACGTTGTGGGCCTGCGAACCCGTCGCATATTGCCAGGCGGTCCCAAAGCGCGGCCCGGGGTGCACCCACAGCTGCGCTTGCAGGCCGCCATCGAGCTCGACGCTGATCTTGGTGTCCCCCTGGCTACGTACTCGCCGGACCTCCGGGAAGGCCGCAAAGGCCGCCAGGACGACGCCTGGATCGGCAGAGGCCACGACCAGGTCAATGTCACCAATAGTTTCCCGCCAGCGCCGCAAGCTTCCTCCGAGCTCTGCCGATTCGACCCCCTCAGTCGCCCGCAGCTTCGCCAGCAACCTCCCCGCCATCGGCAGGGCGACGCCGATCGAAGTGCGCCCGGAGCGGCGATGGTAGGCCTCGATGCTGGCCAGGATCCGGGCCTCGGACTTTTCGCCCATCCCAGACATGGCCCGCAGCCTGCCTGCACGCGCGGCGGCTTCCAGCTCATCGACGCTGGTCACGCCCAGCTCTTTCCAGAAGCGGGCCGCCTTCTTGGGACCCACATCCTGAATCTCCAACACGGCGACCAGACCCTCGGGGACCTCGCCCGCCAGCTTGTCGTAGAAAGCGAGGCGACCCGTCTGAAGCAGCTCCTCGATCTTGGCGGCGAACGCCTCCCCTACCCCGGGGATTTCGCGCAGCCGGCCCTGTTCGGCCAGGGCCGAGACCTCCTCGCTGGTCGTGCGAACCGACTCGGCAGCCCGCCGGTAGGAGTTGACCCGATAGACGGCCTCGCCCTGGATTTCCAGCAGATCCGCGATCCGATCGAAGACAGCGCCGACTTCGCGGTTGTCCATGCCCTCACCTCATCTCGCCGAATGCCAGCTGCCCATGGGCGAACTCAGGGCTCCGAGGCGGCCAACAACAGCGAGACTTTCCACCAGTTTCCATCCCCCTGGATGCCAACCCCGGCGTAGCGGTACTTGCTGCTCAGCAGCAGCTCGCGATTGGCCGGGCTGGCCTCCCAGGCCCGCACGGCATCCGCCGCAAGACCCTCCAGGTTTCTTTGACTTCCATAGACGAGCTCGCCCACAGGCCCCCGAAATCCCGTAGCCTGCAGCAGCTCCTGGGCACTGGGAGAGGCGCCGGAGGGGTCTTCGTGACCGAGGTACTTGCTGGCAGTCATCCCCTGGGCGCGGGCCAGGGCCAGCCCCATCAGCGTTCCGGAAGCCGTCAGCGGAGGCAGCCCTGCCTGGATTCGCAGGACATTCGCGGCGCTGACAACCCCGATGGCGGCTGGCATCATTTGCTCTTCAGAGAGCTGCTCGGGACGGCCGGCGTGCAGCGCAGTCGAGGCCGCCGGCTGCGCTTCGGACGTGGACGCCAGGGGGGGCGCTGGCGCACTCGCCCGCGAGCAGGCAGTGATCCACAGCGCGCTCAAGAGCGCCGCCTTGGCAGTCGTGATCCGGCTGGGCCTCATCAGGCTGGATTATAGCCATGCGCCGCGGTTGGGTCGGAATTCGCCTCCGGTCCCCGGAAGGTCGCATTCTTGTTACGAAACCCCCAGGTGAGCGAAGCTGGGGCCGCATGGCGGCCAGGGATCCGGTATGCTATTCTATGAAGTGGCGCGCGTACCCAAGGCGATCCAGTGTCCAACCCCGACTCCCTCCGCCCCATCATCGTCTACCTGGTGCGTCAGCATCCGCTAGAAAAGGACAGCTCTCGCCCTCCGTTCCGCTGGCTGCATACCGAGAACGACTTCCGCCGCCAGCTGGAGAAGCTGATCGGCCCCTTCGACGAGGCTCAGCTCAGCATGATCGTGGACGACATGCCGGCTGGCCCGGGCTGGGACGTCCTGCTCGAAGCGCTAGGGGAGGAGCGGGTGCGAATGGTCGTCACCCACCTTGCCCCCTTAACCTCGGCCCAGCGGCAGCAGTTGATCGGGGTGTGTGCCGAAACCGGCGCCCGGCTGGTCACCCCCTCCGATGCCGGCCGCAACCGCATCGGATCCCCACCACAACGCAGCCTCTAGCACCAGCGGCCGCTGCCCGGGCCCGAGCTCGCGGGTGGCTTCTGCCAATTCACGGAGCTTGGCCGGCGTAGGCCTGCGTAAGGGAGGCCGGGCGGACGAGTGATCCTCACCGCCTGCGCTATCGGGGTGGACCATCTGGCGGCAATGGCCTGAGCGCCGGCGCCTGCCCGGATGGCCTGGTTCCGAAGGATCCCGCGGACTCCGCCGCGCTCAACCACAGCCCCCGCCCGGCGCACGGTGCAGCCCACACCCAGCCGCTGCGAGCCGGGCCGCTGACCCCGATCCCGCTCGACCGGAATGGTAGAATGACCAGTTGACCCGATGACCGCCTTCAAGCTGCATGCTCCCTACCAGGCCACGGGGGATCAACCCGAGGCCATCGAGCAACTCGTCGCCGGCCTGAACCGCAGCGACCGGCATCAGGTCTTGCTGGGCGCTACCGGCACGGGGAAGACCTTCACCATCGCCAACGTCATCGCCCGCGTGCAGCGCCCCACCCTGATCCTGGCCCATAACAAGACCCTCGGCGCGCAGCTGTATGCGGAGTTCAAGGACTTCTTTCCCGAGAACGCGGTCGAGTACTTCGTCTCCTACTACGATTACTACCAGCCCGAAGCCTATGTTCCCCGGCACGACCTGTACATCGAGAAAGAAACCGACATCAACGAGGACATCGAGCGCATGCGCCTCTCGGCGACGACGTCGGTGATCTCACGGTCGGATGTCATCGTTGTGGCCTCGGTCTCTTGCATCTACGGGATCGGCAGCCCGGAGGCCTACGGGCGGGTTGTTATCAACCTCGAGAAAGGCGCCACCTATCGGCGGGCGGCTGTGCTGCGTCAATTGGTGGAGAGCCAGTATCAGCGCAACGACGTGGACCTACACAGCGGGACCTTCCGCGTGCGCGGCGATACGCTGGAGGTGATCCCGGCATACGATGAGTTCGGCCTGCGGATCAGTTTCTTTGGCGAGGAAGTCGAGCGGATCAGCCGCTTCGATCCGCTGACCGGGGAAATCCTCGCCAGTCTCGACTCGGTTTCAATATATCCCGCCAAGCACTTCATCACCGAGGCTGAGAAGATGCAGGCCGCCCTGCAGGCGATCGAGGCCGAGTTGGCGAGCCGAGTAGAGGAGCTGAAGGGCGCCGGACGCCTGCTCGAAGCTCAGCGGCTTGAGCAGCGCACGAACTACGACCTGGAAATGTTGCGCGAAGTCGGCTACGCCTCCGGCGTCGAGAACTACTCCCGTCATCTCGACCAACGGCCGGCGGGCTCGCCGCCCTGGGTTCTGATCGACTACTTCCCGCCGAACTACCTGCTGGTGATCGACGAGAGCCACATGACAATCCCCCAAGTGCGCGGTATGTATGGCGGCGACCGGTCGCGCAAGGAAACGCTCGTCGAGTACGGATTCCGTCTGCCCTCCGCCCTGGACAACCGCCCGTTGTCCTTCGACGAGTTCGAGCAGCGGGCTGGCCAGGTGATCTACACCTCGGCCACCCCGGGCCCGTACGAGATGGAGCGCGCCAGCCAAGTAGTCGAGCAGATCATCCGGCCGACCGGGCTGGTTGACCCTGAGGTGGAAGTCCGCCCGGTCAAGGGCCAGATCGATGACCTGGTTGGGGAAATTCGACGCCGGGTTGAAGCCGGCCAGCGGGCGCTGGTCACCACCCTGACCAAGCGCATGGCAGAGGATCTTTCCGACTACCTGCAGGAAATGGGCGTCAAGGTCCACTATCTGCACTCCGAGATCGACACTCTGGAGCGGGTCTCGATCCTGCGCGACTTGCGTCTCGGAGTGTACGACGTTGTGGTCGGGATCAATCTGCTGCGCGAGGGCCTGGATCTTCCGGAAGTCTCGCTGGTCGCCATCCTGGATGCCGACAAAGAGGGGTTCCTGCGATCAGACACGGCCTTGATCCAAACGATTGGCCGCGCCGCTCGCCACGTCGACGGCAGGGTGCTCATGTACGCCGACACCATCACCGGGTCGATGCAGCGCGCCCTCGGAGAGACCGAGCGCAGGCGCGCCAAGCAGGTCGCTTACAACCAGGCGCACGGCATCGAGCCGGCCAGTATCATCAAAGCTGTGCGAGACATCACCGACCAGGTGGCCATGCACACCCTGGCCGAATCCAAGGGTGAGTACACGGCGCTCAGGCCGACCGACCTGCCCAAGGACGAGCTGGCCCGAGTGATCAAGGAACTGGAGAAGAAAATGCGGGCCGCTGCCGAGGGTCTCGAATTCGAGCAGGCCGCGGCTCTGCGCGACCAGATCTTTGAGCTGCGCGAGGCCTTAGCGGAAAAACAGGAGCTGCCGCCCTGGAAGCGCGCCCGGGCCCTCGCCGGCGAGATCTAGCCCGCTGCCCGGCCCGCCGCGCCTGCGGCCAGCGGCAGGCGGACCACCAGCTCCGCCCCGCCCTGCTGCCGATTGGCGGCCGTAATCTGCCCGCCGTGTAGTTCCACCAGGTTGCGGGCGATCGCCAACCCCAAGCCAGTGCCGCCCTCTGAACGGGCGCGCGATTTGTCGGTCCGGTAGAAACGCTCGAAGATGAACGGGAGCGCTTCCTCGGGGATCCCCTCACCGTCGTCCATCACCCGGATCTCGGCCCAGCCGCCGGCCTGCTGGCTCAACTGAACGACCACCTCCCCGCCAGGACGCCCTTGCCGAATGGCGTTGGTGAGCAGGTTCCCCAACAGCTGCTCGAGCCGGATCGGGTCAGCGTCCACCGTCAGGCCTTCGATCGGGGCCTCGAGCCGCAGGTTGACCGTCAGGCAGGCTGCCCGGGCAGCGTGGCCTTCCATCACCCTGGCAGCCAGCGGCCGCAGATCCGTCGGGGTCTTGTCCAGGCGCAGCTGCTTGGCATCGGTCATCGCCAGTGTTCCCAGATCTTCCACCAGCCGATTAAGCACCAGCGTCTGATCCAGCACGGAGCGCACCGAGTCTTGCGAAGCCGAGTACACGCCATCGGCGATCCCTTCCAGGCGGGCGCGCATCACGGCCAGCGGTGTCCGGAGTTCATGTGCGACATCGGCGGTCATCTCGCGCCTCAGCTGTTCCGAGCGCTGCAGGCTGCCCGCCATCTGATTGAAGGACTGAGAGAGCTCTCCGAGTTCGTCGCTGCTCCGCATCGGCACCCGTCGTGACAGGTCGCCGGAGGCAATCGCCCGGGCGGCGGAGGTCAGGTCTCGAATTGGCCGCAGGATGGAAGCCGCCAGCAAGCCGCCGACCACAATCGCCAGGGCGCCGGACACCAAAGCCGCCAGCCATAATGCCTGCCGCACCCGGCCCAGGACTTCCTGCTCCACCGGGGTCATCCCCACCGGCCCCGGGATGATGAAGCCCACCGTTACGCCATCAAGCACCACGGGGACTGCGCTCTCGAGCTGGACCGGGGAAAAGGCCTGGCCGAGGATGGCGCGCGGGCCGGCGACGGCCACACCTCCAGCATCAACCAGGATCAGGCCTCGGCCGGCCATTCCGCCGCCCATCATCCCCATGTGGTCGCCCGGAGCGCCCAGCAGACGCTGGGCGCCCTCCCAGGTGCCGCGGTCCTCATAGTAGGCAGTCAGCAGTTCGACCAACGGACCCGGCCCGGCTTCGCCGCCGCGCAGCATGTAGCCCTGGAACTCACGCGCCGCGGCCTGGGCGGCGACGAGGGCCAACGTCGCCAGGGCAGCGGCGATGGAGAGCGCCATGGCAAACAGGATCTTGGCCGCCACGCTGGTGCGCAGCCTCGGACCCCGCTCACTCTTCGGCAAGGCGGTATCCTACCCCGATGACAGTCTGCACGTAGCGTGGCTGGCGAGAATCCGTCTCAAGCTTCGAGCGCAGGTTCTTGATGTGCGCGTCCACGGTCCGTTCGTAACC
>JALHUE010000317.1 GCA_022866145.1 Anaerolineales bacterium
AGCCCGACATTCGGGCTGAGAGGAGGGCCTAGGGCCCTCGACCCGCTGAACCTGATCCGGATCATACCGGCGTAGGGATGGCAGGCAGCGCACATCAGCAACCGAGCCGCTCCCTCGCAGGGAGTGGCTTTGTCTTGGGCGACACAACGGCTCTCGTGATTGCGAACGGCGACCTGATCGAGGCGGAGGCGCTGAGCCGGCGGCTGGCGGGCCTGGCGCCGAGGTGGATCATCGCCGCCGACGGCGGCTGCCGCCACGCCCGGCGCCTTGGACTGCGGGTCGATGTGCTCATCGGCGATCTGGACTCGATCGAGCCCGAGGAACTGCCCCAGCTGCGCGCCGAAGGCACGCAGGTGATCAGCCACCCGCCTGACAAGGACCAGACCGATCTCGAGCTGGCCCTGCACCACGCCCGCGCCCTCGGAGCCAGCGAGATCGTCGTCCTGGGCGCCATCGGCGACCGGCTCGACATGACTCTGTCGAACGTGCTGTTGCTGCTCCACCCCTCGCTCCGCAACATCTATGTTCAACTCTGGCACGGCAGCGAGACAGCCTTCGTCCTGCGGCCGCCGGGCGGCGAGATCCCCGGGGCGATCGGCGATGGCGTCAGCCTGATTCCCCTGGCCGGGGATGCCGCCGGAGTCCACACCGAGGGCCTGGCCTTCCCCCTGGCCGGAGAGACTCTCAAGGGCACTGAATCCCGAGGGGTCAGCAACGTGGTGACCTCCTCGCCGGCCCGGGTTCGCCTCGCTGAAGGCACGCTGCTGGTCGTCCTGCGCCCGGGAAAGGAACCCGGTACTGAGGGATCCTGAGAGGAGACCGGCATGCAGCTCGATCCGAACCGAACCGTCAACGTCTCGGTACAGATCCTCCCTCTGGTGGATGATCTGTTTCCCTTGATCGACCGCGCCATCCGGGTGATCCAGGCGAGCGGCGTCAAGCATGAGGTCGACCCGATGGAAACGGTGATGGAAGGCCCGCTGGATCAGCTGCTCGAAGTGGCCAAGGCCGCCCACCTGGCGTGTATGAACGCCGGAGCGGAAACGCTGGTGACGCTGATTAAGATCGGCGACCGGGCCGGCGGCACGAGCATGGAGTCCAAGGTCGCCAAGTACCGCAGGCGCTAGCGCCTAGGGCGGCGATCCGACCTCGGATGGAGACCTCGGCGATGCCCGATCGGGAAAACAACGTGCGAAGCTGGCTGCGCCAGATCTTCCCTGTGCTGCTGGTCGTGGGCTTGGCGGTGCTGGCCTGGGCGGCACTGACCGCCGGCGGCGGACTGCCAGCCTTCATCCTGCCGTCTCCGGCCGACGTTGCCCGTGCCGGCTGGCGGACTCGCAGCCTGCTCCTGCCCGCCCTCGGGACAACCTTGCTCGAAACATTCATCGGCCTGGCAGTGTCGGTCGTGCTCGGGGTCACGCTGGCGGCGGCGGTCGACCTGTCCACCTTCCTGCGCCGGGCCCTGTATCCCATCCTGGTCGCCTCGCAGACCGTTCAGATCCTGGCCATCGCACCCTTGCTGATCATCTGGTTCGGCTTCGGCATGACCTCCAAGGTGCTGATCGTCGTCTTGATCTGCTTCTTCCCGCTGGCATTGAACACCGCCGATGGGCTGGCCTCGGCCGATCCCGACCTGGTGGCGCTCTTCCGCGCCATGGGCGCCCGGCGCGGACAGATCTGGCGCATGATCCGCATGCCGTCGGCCCTGCCGGGCTTCTTCTCCGGCCTGCGCATCGCCGTCACCTACAGCGTGGTCGGCGCCACCATCGCCGAGTGGGTCGGCGGCACCCAGGGCCTGGGACTGTACATGCTGCGCTCGAAGAACGCCCTGGCGACCGATCAGGTGTTCGTCGCTATCCTGATCACGTCTGCCGTCAGCATCGGTCTGTTCGTGCTGGTGACCATGATCGAGCGCGCCGCCCTGCCCTGGTACTACTCCGCCCAGCGCAAGGAGCAGTGGGATGAGGCGGGGATCTTCTGAGGCTTGCGGCCAGCAGCGCCGGCGGAAGTTGGCTGGATAGCGATGCCCGGGGGAGGCCGCACCGGGGACGGAGCACGGGAGGTCATGAAGCGCGCAGGCCGGCTGGTTCGGTTTCCCTGGGGTCCGCCCGCTGGGCGGTGTGGAGAACGCGCTCCGCGTGGAGGGTGAAATGAAGCGCACAGTAGGGTTGCTGATCGCCCTGGCGCTGGCGGCCTGCGCGCCGGCTGCCGGCGAGACGACTCCGTCCGCAACACAGGGCCAGGCCATCCGCCTAATGCTCGACTGGGTGCCGAACACCAACCATTCCGGCCTGTTCGTGGCGCAGGACGAAGGCTACTTCGAGGCTGAGGGATTGGACGTCGAGATCATCCAACCGGGGGAGGTGTACGCCGAGCAGGCCGTGGCCAGCGGCGCCGCCGACTTTGGGATCAGCTTCCAGGAACAAGTGACGTTAGCCGCCGCCAACGGCGTGCCGTTGGTCTCGATCGCCGCCATTCTGCAGCACAACACCTCGGGCTTCGCCTCGCGAGGCAAGCTGGGGGTGAGCTCTCCCGCCGACTGGGAGGGACTGCGCTACGGCGCCTTCGGCAGCCCCTTCGAAGCACCTACCCTGCAAGGATTGATGGCTTGCGACGGCGGCGATTTCCAGCAGCTCGAGATCGTCGAGACCGGCTTCACCGATCCGCTGGCGCTACTGCAGCAGGAGCAGATCGACCTGGCCTGGATCTTCTACGGCTGGCAGGGCATCCAGGCCGAGCAGCAGGGCATCGACCTGGACATCGTGCGCATGGATGAGCACTTCGACTGCATCCCCGACTACTACACGCCGGTCCTGATCACCAGCCGGGCCGTTCTCGAGTCGCGTCCGGAGACGGCGCGCGCCTTCCTGCGGGCGGCATCCCGGGGATACACCGAGGCCGCCGCTGACCCGGAGCGGGCGGCGGCGGCTGTGCTGGCGGCGGCTCCCGAGCTCGATTCGGCGCTGGTCAGCCTCAGCCAAGCCTGGATCTCGCCCCGCTATCAGGCCGAGGCGCGGCGCTGGGGAGAGCAATCGCCGGCGACCTGGCAGGCCTACGCCGATTGGATGACCGAGAACGGGATCCTGGAGGGCAGGGTCGACATGGCGAACACCTTCACCAATGAGTTCCTGCCTTGACCGACGCGCCCTCGTCGCCGCCGGCCCTCGAGCTGCGTCACGTCAGCAAGCGTTTCCACGCCAATGGCCTGGAGGTGCAGGCGCTGGAGGATATCAGCTTCTCAGTCCGTCCGCGCGAGTTCCTGACGATTCTCGGTCCGTCCGGCAGCGGCAAGAGCACACTGTTCAACCTGATCGTCGGGCTGCTTTCCCCCGATCAGGGAGAGATCTGTTTGGACGGGGAGAGCTGTACCGAGCGCCTCGGCCTTGTCGGCTACATGCCCCAGCGCGATCTGCTGCTCCCCTGGCGCAGCGTGCTGGACAACCTCATTGTGCCGCTGGAGTTGCGCGGGGAATCCCCGCGCCTGGCGCGCCAGCAGGCGCTGGAAATGCTGCCCTTGTTCGGGCTGGAGGGCTTCGCCGAGGCCTATCCGGCGGCGCTCTCCGGCGGCATGCGCCAGCGGGCAG
>JALHUE010000318.1 GCA_022866145.1 Anaerolineales bacterium
CCCGCCCACGCGGCGGCGGAACGCACGCACGAGGAACAAGTGGTCCATGCTGCGGGTGATCCCGACGTAGAACAGGCGTCGCTCCTCGTCGAGGGCTTCCTTGTCGTCCAACGAGCGCTGGTGGGGCAGCAGTCCTTCTTCGAGCCCGACAATGAACACCACCGGGAACTCAAGGCCTTTGGCTGCGTGGAGCGTCAGCAGCGTGGGGGCGTTCTGCTCTTCGGTCAGGGTGTCCTGGTCGGAGACCAGGGCGACCGACTCGAGAAACGCCGACAGGTCGAGGTCGGTGAATTCGGCGGCAAGGTTGCGGAGTTCGAGGACATTGCCCCAGCGCTCGGCGCCTTCCTCGGTGCCGTCATCGACGTAGCCGCGGTAGTCCACGGCCGCGAGAATGGCATCGATCAATTCGGAGACCGTCACGGATTGGGCCAGCAACCGCCAGCGCTCGAGGCCGCGGCCGAAATCCAGCACCGCGGCTGTAGCCCTTGCCGACAGGCCGGCGGGCGGGTCCGCCTGGCCCTGACCCAGCAGGCTGAGCATCTTCCCGGCACTCTGGCCTCGGGCAGTGGCCGTATCCAGCAGGCTGCCCGTGGATTTGGCGCCCAGGCCGCGGTTGGGGGTATTGAGGACCCGCAGCAGGCTGACCTGATCATCCCGGTTGTGCACCAGGCGCAGGTAGGCAACCACATCCTTGACTTCGCGCCGCCCGTAGAAGCGCTGCGCACCCACCAGGCGATACGGAAGGCCCGCCCGCAGAAATGCCTCCTCAAGCGAGCGGGATTGAGCATTGGTCCGGTACATGACTGCGCAATCTCCCGGACGGGCGTTGTTCCTGACGGTCAATTCGGCGATGGTGTCGACGACGTATCGTGCCTCATCCGTCTCGTCGTAGGCTTCATAGATCGTCACCCGGCTGCCCGGGCCGCGATCGGTAAACAGCCGTTTGGGCTGACGTCCGGGAGCGCGGTCGATCACCGCCATGGCGATATCGAGGACGGTCTGCGTCGAGCGGTAGTTCTGCTCGAGCAGGATCACCTCCGCCTGCGGGAAGTCCTGGGTGAAGCGGCGGACGTTGCGGTAGTCGGCGCCGCGCCAGCGGTAGATCGATTGATCGGCGTCGCCAACGGCGAACAGGTCGGCCGAGTCGGAGGTCAGCCAGCGAAGCAGCTCGTATTGAACGTTGTTGGTGTCCTGGAACTCATCCACCAGCAGGTGACGGTGCCGGAACCGGGTGCGTTCCCGAACTTCGGGATGATCTCGAAGCAGGCGCGCCGACTGTGTGAGTAGATCATCGAAATCCAGGGCGTTGTTGCTGCGGAGCGCAGTCTGGTAGCGGGCATATACCTGCTGGGCGATCGCCTGCACGGGGCTGCCGGCGGCGATCTCCTCCGGCCGGAGCATTTCGTTCTTTGCCTGCGACACGATCGCCTGGATCTTTCCCGGCGGGACCTGCTTGGGATCGTATCCGAGATCCTTGATGGCCTGGCGGATTAGCAGGTGCTGGTCGTCCTCGTCGAAGATCACGAACTCGCGGCTGACATCCAGGTAGTCGGCTTCGCGCCGCAGCAGCCGGGCCGACCAGGCGTGAAAGGTTCCCAGGGTGGGCCGGCTGGGACCGGCCATCTCGGGGAGCAG
>JALHUE010000319.1 GCA_022866145.1 Anaerolineales bacterium
GGAGCCATCGTCCCCGCGAAATGCGCCGAAAGACCGGGGCGGCCTTGCGGCCGCCCCAGCATAACCATCGGGGTTGATGCCATCTCGGCTACAGGTCGAGGTTGGCCATCTGTTCGTAGAACTTCCAGCGCGAGGCGACATCCTTGCGCATGGACTGCAGCAGCATCTCCGCCCGCGTGGGGTCCGCCTGACGCAGCGCCCGGAAGCGGATCTGCTTGTACATGAAGTCCTCGATCGGCTTGGTGGGCGCCTTCGAGTCCAACTGCAGCGGATTCTTGCCCTCCAGCGCCAGGCGCGGGTCGTAGCGGAACAGCGGCCAGAAACCGGTCTCGACTGCGTCTTTTTGCTGGTCGGTACCCTTCTCCATATCGATGCCGTGGTTGATGCATTGGGCGTAGGCGACGATCAGGGACGGTCCGTCGTACTCCTCGGCTTCCTTGAAAGCCCGCACGACCTGGGTCATGTTGGCGGCGTAGGCGACCTGCGCTACGTAGATGTTCCCGTAGGTCATGGCGATCGCACCCAGATCTTTCTTGGGCATATCTTTGCCGGCGGCGGCGAATTTGGCCACCGCCCCGCGTGGCGTCGCCTTGGAGGCTTGGCCGCCGGTGTTGGAATACACGCCGGTGTCGAGCACCATGGCATTCACGTTCCGGCCGGAGGCCAGGACATGGTCCAGACCGCCGTAGCCGATGTCGTAGGCCCAGCCGTCCCCGCCGATGACCCACACCGACTTCGGCACCAGGTAGTCGACCACGCTCAGCAGGCGTTTGGCGTCTTCGTCCTTCGACTTCGCCAGGAAACCCTTCAGCTCATCGATGCGCGCCCGCTGCGCCTCCACGTCTTCAGCGGTATTGACCTCTGCCTTGCGGATCGCTTCCGCCAGGTCCGCCTGGCCATTGAAGCTCATGCGCTCGAGCAACGCCCGGGCGAAGTCGGTCAGCTTATCGGCTGTCAGGCGCATGCCCATGCCGAACTCGGCGTTGTCCTCGAACAGAGAGTTCGACCACGCCGGGCCGCGGCCATCGAAGCGTGGGGCGTAGGGGGTGGTCGGCAGGTTGCCGCCGAAGATCGACGAGCAGCCGGTGGCATTGGCGACCAGCATCCGGTCGCCGAACAGCTGGGTCAGCAGCTTGATATAGGGTGTCTCGCCGCAGCCGCCGCAGGCGCCGGAGAACTCAAACATCGGCGGCAGAAACTGGGATCCCTTGGTGGTAAAGCGGTTGATCGCCTTGGGATCCGGGTCCGGCAGGCGGAGGAAGTACCCCCAGTTCGCCGCTTCCGGTTCGCGGATCGGCGGCTGGGAGGCCATGTTGATCGCCTTGCGCTCGGTCTTCTGACCCTTCTCGTCCTTGACGTTGGCCGGGCAGATGTAGACGCAGGCCCCGCAGCCGGTGCAGTCCTCGGGCGCAACCTGCACGACATACTTCATCCCGGGGTATTCTTTGCCTTTGTAGTCGATTGCCTTGAAGGTCGGCGGCGCCTTGCCGTCCTGGCCCGGGTCGAAAACCTTGACCCGAATGGTGGCATGCGGGCAGACAAAGGCGCACTGGTTGCACTGGATGCAGGCCTCTGGCTCCCAGACCGGGATCTCCAGGGCGATGTTGCGCTTCTCGTACTTGGTCGTGCCGGTGGGATAGGTGCCGTCGGCTGGCAGGCGCGACACGGGCAGTCGATCGCCGCGGTAGGCAATCATTTCGGCCGTGACGTTTCTGACGAACTCCGGCGCATCCTCCGGCACAGGCGGGCGCATGTGAACCTTGCTCGTCGCCTTGGCCGGCAGCTCTACTTGGTGGATGCGCTCGCTCGCCAGCTGGGCCGAGCGCACATTCATGTCGACGACCGACTTGCCCTTATCGCCGTAGGTGTCCTCAACTGCCAGCTCGATCATCTTCAGCGCCTTCTCCCGGGGCAACACGCCCGAGATCGAGAAGAAGGCCATCTGCATAATGATGTTGATCCGGCCGCCAAGCCCGATGGACTTGGCCAGGGAGTAGGCATCGATGACGTAGAACTTGGCGTTCTTGCCGATCAACCCCTGCTGCACCTCGAACGGCAGGTGATCCCACACTTCTTCCGCCGGGTACGGGCTATTGAGCAGGAAGGTCCCACCCGGCTTCAGGCTGCGCAGGATGTCAGAGCGCTCCAAGAACGCGAAGGAGTGGCAGGCCAGGAACTCGGCCTGGCTGATCAGATAGATGCTGCGGATCGGGTGGGGGCTGAAGCGTAGGTGCGAGATGGTCATCGAGCCGGATTTCTTCGAGTCGTAGACGAAGTAGCCCTGGGCGTAGTAGTCGGTCGCCTTGCCGATGATCTTGATCGAGTTCTTGTTGGCGCCCACCGTGCCGTCGGCGCCCAGGCCGTAGAACATCGCCCGGTGCGTGCCTTCCGGTTCCGAGTTGAATGTCTCATCCCAGGGGAGCGAGGTGTTGGTCACATCCTCGATGATCCCGACCGTGAAATGATTCTTGGGCGGCTTCCCCTTCAAGTTGTCGAGGACCGACTTGGCCATCCCCGGCGTGAATTCCTTGGACCCCAGCCCATAGCGGCCGCCGACCACTACCGGCATGGCCTCGCGGGCGATTGCGCCGCTGGCCAGCGCCTCACCGACCGCCGTGTGCACATCCTGATACAGCGGCTCACCGGAGGCGCCGGGCTCCTTGGTGCGGTCCAACACAGCGACCAAGCGCACCGTCTTGGGCAGGGCCGCAATGAAAGCCGGCGAGTCGAACGGACGATACAGGTGCACCTTGACCAGGCCGATCTTTTCGCCCTGCTTGGTCAGGTGCTCAACGACTTCGTGCATTGTCTCGGCGCCCGAGCCCATCATCACTACCACCCGATCGGCATCGGGCGCGCCCACGTAGTCAAACAGGCGATACTGCCGGCCCGTCACCTTGGCGAAGCGGTCCATCGCCTTCTGTACAATCCCCGGGGTCTCCAGGTAGTAGGGGTTGACCGTTTCCCGCCCCTGGAAGTACACATCCGGGTTCTGGGCGGTGCCTCGGATCGTGGGGCGCTCCGGCGTCAGGGCTCGCTGACGGTGGGCGATGACCAGGTCTTCGTCGATCATCGCTCGCATGTCGTCATGGGTTAGTTCCTCGACCTTCTGGATCTCGGAGGATGTACGGAATCCGTCGAAGAAGTGCAGGAACGGCAACCGCGCCTCGAGCGTGGCCGCCTGGGCGATCAGGGCGTTGTCCATCGCCTCCTGCACATTGTTGGAGGCCAGCATCGCCCATCCGGTCGAACGGGCCGCCATGACATCGCTGTGATCGCCGAAGATCGAAAGCGCCTGGGCCGAAATGGCGCGGGCGGCGATGTGGAACACCGTCGGCGTCAGTTCCCCGGCGATCTTGAACATGTTGGGGATCATCAGCAACAGGCCCTGGGAAGCGGTGAAGGTCGTTGTCAGGGCGCCGGTGGTCAGGGCGCCGTGCACCGCACCGGCGGCACCGCCTTCGGACTGCATCTCGGTGACGCTTGGGACAATTCCCCAGATGTTCTTCTCGCCCACCGAGGCCTTTTCGTCGGCGATCTCCCCCATGCTGGACGAAGGTGTGATCGGGTAGATGGCGATGACCTCGTTGGTGGCGTAGGCCACATGAGTCGTTGCCGAGTTCCCGTCGTGTGGAACAAGCTTGCGCTTGGCAGCTCCGTCAGCCATGGTGCTTCTCCTTGGGTCCGGTTCCGGGGGCAGGCGCGAGGCCCCGGCCCCATATAGCAGGGTCAATCCGTAAGTCTAGAGACCCGACGGGGGAGGCCGTAGTGCAATAGGGCATCGCAATCCGGAGGACAATTGTCACTATTGGAGATCACGCTTCTAGGCCAACCTAGACAGCAGGCTCAGGCCGGCGGCAAAGAGGGGTGGGGGCCCAAGTCGCGGCCAGACCTGCGCATGGGGATGGCCCCGCCCGTCCCATCCCGGGAGGCACGATGGTCGATCTCAAGACAACCTTCATGGGCATTCCGCTCCGCTCGCCAATTGTGGTCGGCGCCAGTTCGGTCTCCGCCATGGTCGACCGGATCGCGATGGCCGAGCAGGCCGGCGCCGGGGCGCTGGTGATTCGGTCGCTGTTTGAGGAGCAGATCCAGCTTGACGCCCTGCGTCTACAGGATGATCTGTCGGTGGGCGCCGAGAGCTATTCCGAGGCCCTTTCCTACTTCCCCAACCTGAAGCACGGCGATGCCGCCGAGCATCTGATGTGGGTCGAGAAAGCCCGCAAGGCGGTCAAGATGCCGCTCTTCGCCAGCCTGAATGCCGTCAGCCCGGGCGCCTGGTCGAAGTATGCGGCCCAACTCGAGGCGACCGGCATCGACGGTCTGGAGTTGAATGTGTACGCCGTCGAAGCCAATCCGGACAAGACACCCCAGGCCATCGAACTTGAGCTGTACGAGACGGTGGCCTCCGTCACCTCCCAGGTCAAGGTTCCGGTGGCCGTCAAACTCAGCCCGTACTACACCTCGACCTCCCACATCGCTCACGGCCTGGCCCAGCGCGGCGTGCAGGCGCTCGTCCTGTTCAACCGCTTCCTGCAGCCCGACATCGACCCGACCTCCGAATCCCTGACCAACGAGATGACGCTGAGCGAGCCTGCGGAGATCAAGCTTCCGCTGCGCTGGGTCGCCCTGCTCCACGGTCGCATCCAGGCCGACCTGGCCCTCAGCACGGGCATCCATACCGGCACCGATGCCGCCAAGGCCCTCCTGGCTGGGGCGACCGTCGTGCAGACCGCCAGCGCCCTGATCAAGCATGGCGTTCCCTACCTTTCCACGATGCTCCGCCAGCTCGAAGGCTGGATGGAGGAGAAAGGCTACAAGACGCCGGACGATTTCCGCGGCAAGCTCAGCCAGAAGAAGGCTCCGGATCCCTTCATCTTTGAGCGAGCGCAGTACGTGAAGCTCCTACTCTCACAGAAGTAAGGGAGATCAACCGCCAGGCGCCTCAGCCCGATCATGCCGAGGCGCTTTTGATTCCCGCCGGCGATCGATCCCCTCTGGTCTGGCCGCCCAACATCCGGGGGGGCCTGCCAGTCTTGTGCACCCGCGGTTTCCTTACTGGAGCCATCCGAATCTGGCGGCGGGCCTCAGCCTCCCTGCCTCGGGGAACTTCCGCTGTTGAGTCTTCCCTACCCGTAGGCCGGTGCAGGCGCCCACGGCACTGGCCGCTGACATCGCGCCCTCGGGAGAATGGCGGTCCGGGCTGTTCGTCTGGGACGGCTGTCCCGGCTAGTCGGACGATCGCGGGTACACACTCGCCTCCGGTCACAGCCGCATCCGAGGGCCCACGCCGACCATTATTGCGTGTCGGGGCAAACGAATCCGGAGGTCAAGTCGTACAACCTCCCCTGAACCATCACCTCGGCCGCCCAACAATCCCCTCCTTGGAGCAAGATCACTCCCTCCCCCCGATCGCCGATCACCCGCAGAGTCAGCTGCATCCCGGTGCCGTCCATCCACGTCGAGGACCAGTTGTCCCCTTCGGCCGGTCGGATCTCGCGGATCTGCCCCAGGATTAGGCGCAAGGGTTCGAGGCCGCGCAGGAAGTCCAGGGCGCTCCAGTAGCGGCGCCCGAGCAAGCGTGCGGCATGGGCGTTCGCCTGCTCCGGAGATTGCAGCCGCCAAAGCACTCCCACCGGCTCCACGACTGCCCGCTCGGCAATGGACTGCAGGGCGTCACTGGAGGCAGGGAAGTACCCCTCGACTGAGACCTGATTGGCCTCGGTGGCTGAGAACGCCAGCAGTCCATTGGCTGAGTACAGCCGGTATTCGGCCAGCCGCCCGTCGCCAAGATCGAACTGCAGGACGCTCATCCCGGGATTCAGGCCCGCACTCAAGCGAGTTTCCTGGTGAACCGCCTGCCACTGAGGTCCTTGCTCGCAGGCTGCCAGCTCTGCCTCAGCCCCTGCGCTTCTCTGGGCGCACAGGATCGGGCGGCCATAGCGGCTGGTGAACCGATTCGCCGAGGTCAGGCTCTCAAGAAGCTGGCGGGCTTCCTCGTCGGTTAGCTTGGCACGAGGGAAGCCGACATAGCCCGGATCCCAGAAGTAGACCTCCTGCGGCAACGGAACTAACCAGCTCTCAACGACCTCGGAGGGGAGAACACTTCCCAGCAGCAGCTCATTGCTGACGTACTCCCGCGGTTGTTTGGGTCCCGATTCTCTAGTGAGACGGACCTGTCCCAGGAATGCATCGATGCCTGATGTCCAGAGCACTTCCCCGGTGAACAGCAAGCCCAATCCGCAGCAGGTCAGGGAAAGAGCCGCGATCCCACCCATCACAACTAGGATCCAAGGCCTTCGTTTCATAGGCTCCCCTCCCAGTCCTTTCGGGATAACCCTCTGCCCTTCTGCCTATCAACAGCTATCGTGCCACTGTCAGAAACCAGCGCCCGGTCGCCGTCTCCGGGCAACTGCTTCCCCCGGCAGCGACCTCGGCGTATGATGATCGGGGGTCCGAAGGCTCTGCGGCAAGACCATCTTTCCGGCGGCGAGTGGGCCACTGGGATGGACGCTCGACTTCGGCCACCTTGCCCGATGCTCCCGCAGGATTCGGATCGACGTTCAGGTCGAGACCATAGCAGTCACGATGGGCAGAAAGCCCATGTCGCCGAAGGGGAGTGAGTGGACGTGATCGCCATCGTTGGCAACAGTGGCGTTGGCAAGACCACCCTGGCTCGCCTGCTGTCCGATCGCCTGCAGCTGCCGCTGGCGCTTGAGCAGCATGCCGAGCGACCGTTCCAAGTGCTTTGCGCGCAAGACCCCTGCCGCTATGCCTTTGTCAATCAGATGGACTATCTTCTCTTCCGTGCGGAGCAAGAGGCGGAACTCCGGCGCAACTTCGGCTTCGGGGTGCTCGATGGTGGCTTGGACCTGGATTTCCACGGCTTCACCCGCTTGTTTCATGACCGGCGGTATATGAGCGACAAGGAGATGGACGTGTGCCGGCGGTTGTACCTTCACCTGCGGCACCTGCAGCCAGCACCTCAGATCTTTGTCCATCTGACGGCGCCGGTGGCGACGCTGCGTCAGCGCTTCGAACGGCGCGCCCGCACCGCCGAGGTTACCCAGTCCGAAGATCTCCCCCGTTTGCAGCTCCTGGTAGAGGAATGGCTGGCGAATCTGACCGGCAGCATCGTGCTCCCGGTGGACGCGTCCAGGGAGGATCCCGCCTTCAGCCAGGTGATCGATCGCCTGGCCAGCGATGTGCACCGCGCCCTCCCGCGCAGCGCATCCGAGTGAGCGCTCGGCCGGCCTACCAGCTCCCGGCGTCGCCAGCGGATCGCCCGGTCCGGCCTGACCAGCCGCCTATGCAGTCAGCGTGGGTGAAGGCGACCTCGAGCCAAGCCGTGCTCGCGACGCACCAGCACCTTCCACCCACGATGCTAGAATCCCGCCTGACAGGAGGCCGTCATGCCTGAAGCTGTGATCGTGTCCGCTGTCCGCACCCCGATCGGCGCCCATGGCGGGGCGCTGGCCTCGGTTCGCCCGGATGACCTGGCGGCGCTGGTGATTGCCGAAGCGGTGCGGCGCGCCGGCATCGATGCCGGCGAGGTCGAGGAGGTGTACCTGGGGTGCGCCAACCAGGCCGGCGAGGACAACCGCAATGTGGCGCGCATGGCCGTGCTCCTGGCCGGGTTCCCGGTCGAAGTGGCGGCCGTCACTTTCAACCGGCTGTGCGCCTCGGGCTTGCAGGCGGTCAATGCCGCCCATCGCGCCATTCGCGCCGGAGAAGGCGAGGTCTTTGTCGCCGGGGGCGTCGAGAGCATGTCGCGGTCACCCTACGCTGTGCCCAAGAGCGAGCAGCCTTTCGCCTGGGGCAACCTGACGATGTGGGACACCACCCTCGGCTGGCGCTTTCCCAATCCGCGGATCGGCGAGGCCTTTGGCATCGACTCGATGGGCGAGACGGCCGAGAACCTGGCCGAGATCCATCCCGAGATCACCCGCGAGATGCAGGACGCCTTCGCCGCGGAGAGCCACCGCCGTGCCGTCGAAGCTATCGATTCGGGTCGGTTCGCCGAGGAGATCGTTCCGGTGAGCATCCCGCAGCGCAAGGGCGATCCGCTCGTCGTCTCGACGGACGAGCGGCCGCGCCGCGATACATCGCTCGAGGGGCTGGCGCGCTTGAAGCCGGCCTTTCGCGCCGCCGGCAGCGTCACGGCCGGCAATGCCTCGGGCATCAACGACGGTGCTGCGGCCCTGGTGTTGATGAGCGATGAGCGAGCCCGGGCGCTCGGCTTGAATCCGCTGGCACGGGTCATCGCCTCGGCCGCCGCCGGAGTACCTCCCCGCATCATGGGGATCGGCCCGGTACCGGCGATCCGCAAGGCCCTGAAGCGAAGCGGGCTGGCAATTGAGGACCTTGGCCTGATCGAGCTCAACGAGGCCTTCGCGGTTCAGGCCCTGGCCGTGATGGCCGAGCTAAGCTTGCGGTCCGAGATCACCAATGTCAACGGAGGGGCGATCGCCCTCGGTCACCCGCTGGGCTGCTCGGGCGCCCGGATCCTCACCAGCCTGGTGCATGAGATGCGGCGCCGTGCCCCAACTACCCCTCGCCCGTTCTACGGGCTGGCGGCGCTGTGCGTGGGCGTCGGCCAGGGGGAGGCAACCATCGTCGAGTGTGTGCCGGCAGCATAGCCTGAGCGAGGCGCGAGCCCGGGGCGCGTTCCGTCCGTGATACACTGCCTTTCGATGTTCTTGCGACAGGCCAGACATGCGCGCCAGTGATGATCACCGGCGACGGGAGGACCCCGAGGTCTTCTGGGCCTCCGTGATGCGCGTGGCGACGGAAGTCGCCCGCAAAGGTTCCTCCAGCGAACAGGATGTTCTGCGAGCCGTCACCCAGGAACTTTCCCGCCTGCGGATGCGCGGCAGCGTCGCCCTCTTCGACGATGAAGGGCTGCTGGAGATCCGCACCCGCTCTTTGAGCAGCGCCGTCGAAAGTGCCCTTTCCCAGTTGGTCGGCATCCCGGTCGCCGGCTACCGCTTCGACCCCAATCAGGTTGATCTGTACCGCCAGGCGCTCGCGACGGGGGAGGCGGTGTTCTCCAGCGATCGTCCGGCGGTGATCCGGCAGATGCTGCCGGCCAACCTGCGGCCGCTGCTACCGCGGATCATCCGTATGCTCGGCGTTCAGCCGATCATCGCCGCCCCCCTGGTTCTCGACGAACGAGCCATCGGGACGATCAACGTCACGGCCCCCTGGCTGGCACCGGAAGACGCCCGGCTGGTCCTGGCCCTGGCGGACAACATCGCCATCGCCCTGGGTCATGTTCGCCAGCGGACGGAGCTCGAGCGCACCCTGCGCCGCGAGCGAGCCCGGGCCGAGATGCTGGAGGCGATCGTCGACACGCTCGACATGGATCAGGCGCTGATGCGACTCCTGCGCATGACGTGCGAGGCCGTCGGCGCCGACGCCGGGACGATCGCCCTGCTCGAGCCGGCCGGCACTGCGCTCCGGATTCGATACACCCATGGTCTTGCAGCTGCGCCGCACACCCTTCCCCGAGAAGAAGCCTCGCCCGGCCAAACTGCCGTTCGCGTCCGCGAACCGGTGTTGATCTCCGACTACGCCCGCCTGCCCGACGCCGAACCGGCCTGGTTGAATGCCGGCATCCGGTCAGTGGTCAGCGTGCCCCTGCTGACAGGGGATTCGCCGGACGGTAGCCTCAGCCTGTTCACCCTGCGCAAGCCCCGGCCGTTCCAGCAGGAGCAGCTGGAAACCCTCCAAGGCGTGGCGCGCATCGCTTCGATCGCCATCCGCAATGCCAGACTGTACGCCAACTCTGTTCGTCGAGCGGAGGAAGCGCAGGCCCTGATCGGTACGGCGCATGCCGTTTCCAGCTCGCTTGACCTGCAAACTGTGCTGCGCCAGATTGCCGAACAGGCGCGGTCGCTGCTGAACTCGGACGGCAGCCGAATCCACCTGTACAATCCCGAAGACGACCGGCTGCAGGCCGTCGTCGCCTTGCACACGGACGCCGAGCAGGTCATGCAGATGCGCCTGTCCCCCGGCCAAGGCCTGACGGGCACGGTGTTCGCACGGCAGGAAGCTCTGCTGGTCAACGACACCGCCCAGGTCGCGGGCATCTCCGTCCATGTCCCAGGCACGCCGATCGATGAGCTGGAGAAGATGGCCCTGGTCCCGCTGCAGATCCACGGACGGACCATCGGGGTGATGACGGTGCTGCGCTTCAGCACGGAGATCCCCTACACGCCCGCCGACCTGCAGCTGCTCTCGGCCTTCGCCACCCACGCTGCCATCGCTATCGAGAACGCCGACCTGTACGGGCAGATCGCCAGCCATGCCCAACATCTGGAGGCTCAAGTCACAGAACGAACCCGGGACTTGGCGCTCTCCGAGGCCCGTTACCGGGCCCTGGTTGAGACCTCGCTAGCCGGGATCTTTCTGACAGACGCCCAGGGTCAGTTGATCTACGCCAATCAGGCCTTCCACCAGCTGGCCGGTCGGCCGCCGGGTTCTCTGGTCGGCCACACCCAGGTCCAGTTGAGTGACCTGGCGGCCCTGCCTGACCGGGAGCGGATCCAGCAGCGCATTGACGTCCAGCTGTCGGGTGCCGACACCGGCATGGAAGCCATCGAAGTCGATGTCCTGACCGGCAGGGGTGAGGCCCTGCCGGTGATGTTCGCCTCCACAGTCGTCAGCGACCAGGGCGGCCGGGTGGAAGGCGTGACCGGCATCATCTTCGACATCCGCCAACGCAAGGCTCTCGAAGCCGCCCTGCTGGCGGAGCGCGATCGCCTGGCCTCCATCCTGACCAATGTCGGAGACGCCATTGTCGTGGCCGATCCCCATGGCTCGATCGAATACGTGAATCCAGCCTGGGAACGGCTCACCGGGTACGCCGCCAGCGAAGCGCTGGGGAAGACCTCGAGCCTGATCCGCAGCGGGCGCCACGGCCCCGAGGTCTACGAGCAGATGTGGGCCACGATCCAGGGTGGGCGCGTCTGGCGCAGCGACCTGGTCAACCGGCGCAAGGACGGCTCGCTCTATGACGCCGCCGTGGTGATCGCCCCGATCCATGACGCATCCGCCCAGGTGATCAGCTACGTGGGACTGCAGTACGATATCAGCGGCCTCAAAGCCCAGGACCGCCTCAAGACCCAGTTCGTCTCTGACGTCTCCCATGAACTGCGCACGCCGCTGACCAACATCCGCCTGTACCTGGACCTGCTCGGGGAAACGGCCGATACGCAGAAACTACTGCGCTACCGCGAGACCTTGATCCGCGAGGCTGAGCGCCTGACCGGGCTGATCGATGACCTGCTCTCGCTCTCCCGCCTCGAGTCTGGCACGGCGCAGATCAACCCGGTCGTCGTCCACCTGAATGAGATCGTCACTTCCCTGGTGCAGGACCGTCGAGCCCTGGCGGCGCGCAGCGGGCTGCTGCTGGACGTGGTCTGCGATCCGGATCTGCCCCCCACCCGCGGCGATCCCCGACTGCTGGCCCAGGTCTTCACCAACCTGCTGACCAACGCCATGAACTACACTCCGAGCGGGGGCCAGGTTACGCTGTGCACGCTGCGGCGCGAGAGCCCGGAGGGCTTCTGGTCCATCGTCGAGGTGGCCGATTCCGGCCCCGGGATCCCGATCGATGAACAGCCGCTGCTGTTTCGGCGGTTCTTTCGCGGCCGCGCCGGGCAGGCGAGGGGCATCCCCGGCACCGGTCTGGGGCTCGCCATCTGCAAGGAGATCATCGAACACCATCAGGGGCGGATCACGGTCGAGAGCCAAGGGGTCCCCGGTAAGGGAACCTGCTTCACGGTCTGGCTGCCGGCGAAAGCCCCAGCAGAGTAGTCGTCAGCCCAGCGGCCAGCCTGGCTCGCGCCTTCTGGGCTTCACCCACGGGCGGCGCCGATCTGAGCAGACTTCCCCTCACGCCTCAAACCAGGCTGAACTGCGAACCCTGCGCCGTCTTGGAAATCTCGATCCGCGCCGGAAAGGCGTCCTTGAGTTCCTCGATGTGGGTGATCACCAGGATCAGATCGAAGTCTTCCTGGATGCTGTTGATGGCCCCCACAAGCTGCTCGCGCCCGCGTGCGTCCTGGGTGCCGAACCCCTCATCGATGAACAGGCTGCGCAGCTGCGCCCCGGCCCGCTGGGCCAGAAGGCGTGATAGGCCTATGCGGATCGCGAAGTTGATCCGGAAGGCCTCGCCCCCCGAATACAGTTCATAGGCGCGACTGCCCAGCTCGTCCGAGATGATGATGTCCAGCGCCTCCCGCAAGTCGCCGGCCTTGGTCTCTCGCTGCGTTTCAATTCTCACATTGAGCCGGCCGTCGCTGATTCGGGTGAGCAGCTCGTTGGCGTAGCGTTCCAATTCGGGCACGGCGGTCTCGATGATCATCGCCGGCACCCCTCGCTTGCCAAACGCCTCCCGCAGATCTTCGAGCAGGGCAAGTTCTTCCAGGCGGACCTCGCGCTCGGCGCGGCGTTCGCGCCGCTGCATCTCGAAGGTCTGAAGGGCGGCCAGTTGCTGCCGGGCGGCGCCAACGCGTTCGTCCGTCAGGCGGCGAGCCAGGCGCAAGCTTTCGATTCCCTCGCGTGTCCAGGGGGCAGCTCGAAGGATGCGCTCGCAATTGTCGGCCTGAGCCTCCGCCTGCTCGCGCTCCGTTTTCTCCTGCTGCAACTCCTGCGTCCAACGTTCGAGTTTCGCCTCCAAGCCGAGGAGCTGCTCGGCGGCCTGGTCGGCGTGCTCGAGCGCCGTCTGCAGTTCGCCCAGCCGGCGGTCCAGGGTCGTTCGTTGGCGAAGCCGCGCCCCCAGATCCGCCTTCTCGGCCTCCATTCGTCCTAGCTCCCCTTCCAACTCCCGCAGGTGGCCCTGGTTTTCACGATACTGATCGCGCCGGGTCGCGAGCTCCTGCTGCAACGAGGCCAGTAATTGATGCCGGTGTTCGTCGGTTAGCGGCTGTCCACATGTCGGGCAGGTCGGATCGCTGGCTGACTCCAACACGGACGCTCGCTGCTTGAGCGGCTCAGTTTCCGGGACTAGCGCCAGGTTGATGCCGCGCAGGCCTCCGGCCTCCTCTGCCAGCCGAGTCGTGGCAGCCGTCACCGCTTCCAACTCTGCTTGCAGGGGCTCGAGAGCCTGCAGCGCCTGCCGAACTGCTTCCAGCTCCCGCACGGCCTTGCCCTTGTCGGCCCGCTCGCGCACGACATCTGCCTCGCGCCGGCCTGCCGTCAGCTCCGCCTCGCGGGCGCTGATGCGCTTGGTGGCCTCGTCTACCTGCCGCTGCAGCCGAACCAGCTCATGCCGTGTGTTCTCCAGATCGGACCACTGCTTCTCGGCCTGCTGCAGAGTGGCACCGGCCTGAGCCGCCTCCCGTTCCGCCGCCTCCAGTTCGCTCTGATATCGATCGCGCTGAGCCAGCTCGCGCTCGATTTCCTCCAGGCGCCCCTCGAGCCGCTGCATTGCCGCCCGGGTCTCTTGGATGCGCCCTTTGGCTCGCTCCTCATACGCCTCCCAACGATGCAGCCCCAGGATGTTGGCCAACACCTGCTTGCGCTGCATCGGGGTCTTGGTGGTGAACTCATCGGCTCGCCCCTGCATCAGGAAGGCGGAATTGACGAAGGTTTCGTAGTCCAGCCGGATCAGCCGCTCGATCTTGTCCTGGGTTTCGCGGATACCGGCCTCCGACAGCCCGCGCCATCCGCCGGTCACTTCATCCCACGACTGGAGTTCGAGCAGCGAAGCTCCCCGCTTGCCCGCCTTGCGCTGGCGCAGCACCCGGTAGCGAGCGCCATCCTGCCCAAACACCAGGACCACCTGCATCTCTGTCTGCCCTTGGTAAATCAGGTCGTCCGGGGAGAGGGCGCGCGCCTTGCCCCACAGCGCCCAGGTGATGGCGTCCAGCACACTCGACTTGCCGGCACCGTTCGGGCCCGCCAGACAGGCGATGTGCATGCCCTCGAACCGAAGCGGCCCAGGCTGGCGGTAGGCGAGGAAGTTGCGGACCTCGAGCTCAATCGGGATCACGCAGCAACTCCTCCGCCTGCGCTAGCAGCTGGTGCAGCCGCTCCGGATCCTCGCCTTTGGCCGTGAAGTAGCGCTCCACCAGCTCGGCCGGCGATAGGCTGTGGGGCTCCAGCACTCCCAGGCGGCCGCGCGCCTGAGATTCGATCTGTTGATGCAGGGTGACCGACGACGCACCCTGAGCCGCCTGGAGGATATCCTTCTCGTTGAGCGCCAGCCGTTGGTCCTCGCGCAGCTCGACCAGCAGGCGCACCACCGCGCCCTCCAGCGAGCGGCTACCCAGTGCGCTCAGAACGGCTTGGGCGGGATCGGCCGCCTGGCGGGCATCCAGACGCAGCGTGACAAACGGCCGCGCTCGGACCGGCACGAACGACCAGTGTGTCTCGCCGCGGGCCAGCTCCACCCAGCAGAAGCCCTTCTCCTCCGACTCTTCGCCGAAGTCGATCCGCTCCAGCGAGCCGCTGTAGACCACCGACGGCGAGCTGCCCGGGTTCAGATCCTGATGACGGTGAATATGGCCGAGGGCTACATAGTCCCACGCCGGATCGCACAGCACGGAGCGAAAAACGGCCACATCCCGCCCGAGCATCACCGTGCGCTCTGAGCCGAGCTTCGCTTCGGCAACGCTGAAATGCCCGGCGAGCACGCGGGGCATCGGCAGTTCCGCAGCCTGGGCGGCCAGATCCGCCAGGATGTCGGAAACCGCTTGGCGCAACGCCTGCTCCAACTCTTCGATTGACTTCCCCTGATGCTCTTCCCGGGCCAACAGTCGGTTGCGCATCGGATATGGCACCCAGGCCAGGAACACCGGCCCGGATCTCGTCTCCACCACTTGACCCCCCGGCTTGAGCCCGACGATCACGCCCGGCACCCGCAGGGCTTGGAAGATGTCGAGGCTGGTCGCCCGGGCCGACATCCCCGGCATGTCGTGGTTGCCGACCAGGAGCAGCAACGGCATGGCGTCCGCCAAACGCTTGAAGCGCTGGGCCAGCTCGCGCTGTTGGGTGGGATCGGGATCGCGGCTCTTGAAGGCGTCGCCGGCAAAGACCGCCAGGTCCGCCTCGTGCGCCAGCGCATGGTCGATGACTTCGTCTACACGGTCGAGGAAATCCCGCACCCGGCTTGAGGTGCCGGTAGCCGGATCGATGCGGCCGTAGTTCTCCATGCCGACGTGGGCATCGGCGAAGTGCAGCAGTCGGATCGTTCGGTTCATCGGCTCATCTCGGTCGCCCGGTATGCCGGTGGCGGCGCGCCTCAAGCCGACACCCCGGCGTCAGAGCCGGCCGCCGCCTCAGCGGCCATGGCTGGAGGCTGAGGCTGGCTTTCCGCTGCGCCCGGCCGAGCGGTGCATCCAGCGGTCGAGCGCTTCCGGCGGCCGGAAGTCCTCCAGGCGCTGCAGCAGGGCTTCGGGTTCCGCCTCACAGGCCAGCAGCGCCCGGTGTTCGTCGTAGATGAAGCCCTCGGTCAGCATGTGCTGGATGAACGTCAGCAGCGGATCGTAGTAGCCCTTGACATTCAACAGACCGACGGGCTTCGTGTGCAACCCGATCTGAGACCAGGTGAGGATCTCGAACAACTCTTCCAGGGTGCCGTAGCCGCCGGGCAGGGCGATAAACGCCTGGGCAAGCTCGGCCATCGCCGCCTTGCGCTCATGCATGGTCTCGACCACGCGGAGCTCCGTCAGGCCGGGATGCGCCAACTCGGGGTTGTTGAAACGCCGGGGGATGATCCCCAGGACCTGTCCGCCGGCTGCCAGGGCGCCATCGGCCAGCGCACCCATCATCCCGGTGCCGCCTCCGCCGAACACGATCGCCACGCTTCGCTGGGCCAGCGTCCGGCCGGTGAGCTGGGCGGCCTGCAGGTAGGATGGATCCACCCCATCACTCGAACCACAATACACACTCACCCTGTCAAGCATCGCGGGGACCTCCCCCTCGACTGACCCCTGCCGCCTCTAGTCGGTCCAGCTGGACTGCCGCAGCCCGCTTCGCAAGTTCTCCGCCACAGCCTGCAGCTCCTCGCGCGAAGGCGTGCCGCTGCCGCCCGCCCGGCGTCGAAAGCCGAACCCGTCCCCATCATGGCGCGGAATGATGTGCAGATGCGTGTGAAAGATGGTCTGGCCGGCGGCCTGGCCATCGGCCAGAAGGAGGTTCACCCCTTCGCAGCGCAGCCCGCTCCGGCGCATGGACTGGGCGATCCGCCGTCCTACAACAAACAGCTGACCGGCGTATTCGTCCTCCAGGTGTCGCAGATCGGGCACATGGGTGTTGGGCACCAGCAGGACATGTCCCGGGGTGACTGGGTAGATGTCCATGAACCCCGTGACGGAGTCATCGCGGTAGACCAGGCTGGCCTCGGCCTGCCCGGCGACGATACGGCAGAAGATGCAGGCAGCATCCAGCGTCACGGGCGTCCCGTTGGCGGCGGCCTCGCGCCCGGCTGCACGGGGGCCGACCTGAAGATGCGATTCTACCATGCGGCCCGCGTTCGGCTTGCCTCC
>JALHUE010000320.1 GCA_022866145.1 Anaerolineales bacterium
AGACCTGGGTCCGTTTCTGGAGACCGTCTTGAACCAAGGCCCGGCCGATATGCTGAGGCGGACGGACAGCCTGCGACAGGTGCTCAGGTCCCAGGCCCGTACGCTGGCAGTGATCGGCCGTTCGTCGTCCCACGTCTGGCGGGAACTCGAAGCCCGGGGCCGGATCTCCGTCCGGCTGTTCGTCGAAGAGCGCGGCATGCTGGCCAACGGACGCGCCGAGCGCGGCGAAGTCCGATCGATGATCGGTTGTATGATCGATGACCTGGGAGCGGAGGGCTTCGTCCGCCGGCTGTCAGGGATGGCTGATGCCGCATTGTGGGACACGCGGGTATGGATGGCCCACGCTGGAATTTGGCCGCCGGAGGCCGATCGCTTCGCGGCCGACATGGGCTGGCCCGATCAGGTGGCGGATCCTGCCCTGCGGCGTCTGACGGCCGCCGTCGCAGAAAGCCCAATCCCCATCCTGTGCGGCGGCCACGGCGTCGTCGCCGGCGCAGTCCTGGCGCTGCTCGAGACTCTTTAGCTACCAGCCCTTCAGGTAGGCTTCCCAGTCGCGGTTGCGCTCCAGGTGAGGTGAGAACAGGTACACGACGGTGGCCACCGGCTCACGTGGCACGCGTTGCAGGGCCATTCGTGCTTCCTGAACCGTCCTTCCACCCTTGCGCAGGTTGCACGTCGGACAGGCTGCAACCAGGTTGTCCCAGCGATGCTCACCGCCGCGGTGGCGGGGCACCAGGTGGTCGATCGTCAGGCGGGAGGCACGGGCTCCGCAGTACTGACAGGTGAAGTTGTCCCGGCGGAAGATCTCTCTCTTGCTCAGGCGCACCCGGGGGCGGGGTCGCTTCACGATGTGCCCCAAGCGGATAACAGATGGGCGAGGGAGGGTCAAGCGCACGGTGTGCACATAGCCGCGGCCGTTGGCCAGCATCTCGGCCTTGCCGGCGACAAGCAGGGTCAGCGCCCGGCGCGTGGTGCACACGTTGAGCGGCTCGTAGTTGGCGTTGAGGACGAGGACGGGCTCGTTCATCCAGGGATCGCCGCAGTCCGGCGGATTATATCATCTGGCCGCGCTCGAGCGAGGCCAGGGAAGTGGCAGGGCATTCTCTCATTCGAGGGCACGGGTCGGGGCGGGCGCGGCCCGATTCTCGGATGGGAGAGGGTCTGAATGCTGAAAGCTCAGACCGCCTTTTGGCGGAGGTACGTGCCGAGGTAGTCCATGGCCGTGACGACCAGGGCAATGGCCAGAACCTCGGCGCTGGCAGCGCGGTAGTTGAGCAGGTTGGCGTTGTGCTGGAGCAGGAAGCCGATCCCGCCGCCGCCGGCGAAGCCGATGATCGTCGACATGCGCACGTTGATGTCTCAGCGATACATCGTCAGGGAGACGTACGTCGAGATGATCCGTGGCACGGCGGCATCGATGATCATCTGCAGGCGCGTCGCCCTCGTGGCGGTGACAGCTTCCATCGGCCCGGCGCTGATGGTCTCGACATCCTCCGAGAAGAGCTTCCCCAAGGCGGCGATCATGTGAAGGGAGAGCCCCAGGACCCTGGCGAAGGGGCCAATGCCGACCCAGACGGCTATGACGAGGTCCATGATCACTGGTTCGACGGCGAGCAGGACGTTGAGCACGGTATAACGGAGGCGGATCGGTTTCTTCTCCAAACTTGTGGGTTTGGAGAGAAAGGGAGAGAAGGGCGGACCCAAAGGACCGTTGGGCCGGTTGGGTGCCACCTCCCTTCTGGCTTGCGGGGATGCAGCTATCACAGCGCGAAAGCAGTCCGGCCGCAAACGGGCCAGGGCTTGTCGCCCCTGGGGGCGGGCGTTACAATCCTCAGCCTATGCCTCGCACCTACCAGCAAGCCCTGTCCTACTTGTACAGCTTCGTCGACTACAGCGCCGAACGGAGCTACCGCTACGCCCCGGACGTGTTCGACCTATCGCGGGTCGTGCTGCTGCTCGAGCGCCTGGGCAATCCGCATCAGGCCTATCGAAGCCTTCACGTGGCCGGCACCAAGGGCAAAGGCTCCGTCTCGTCGTTCCTGGCGGCAGCCCTGCGCCAGGCCGGGTACCGGACCGGGTTCTACAGCTCTCCGCACCTGGTCGACTTCCGGGAGCGGGTGCAGATCAACGGCAGGGTGATCCCCCAGGGTGATCTGGCGCAGCTGATCGACGAGCTCGAGCCGGTGGTCGCTCAGGTCCCGGACCTGACCATGTATGAGATTGTCACCGTCCTGGCCTTCCTGTACTTTGCCCGGCAGGGAGTGGAGTGTGCCGTCATCGAAGTCGGGTTGGGGGGTCGGCTCGACGCGACCAACGTCCTTCACCCGCTCGTTTCGGTGATCACCTCCCTCTCCTACGACCACACCCACCTGCTCGGGGACCGCCTTTCGGACATTGCGGGCGAGAAGGCCGGGATCATCAAGCCGGGCGTGCCGGTCGTGTTGGCGCCCCAGCAGCATGAAGCCGAGAATGTCGTGGCCCGGGTGGCTGAGGAGCGAGGCTCACCCCTGGTTCGGGTGGGCAAGGAGTGGCTGTATGCCCCGGGGGTGCATGCCCTGACCGGACAGTCGCTGTACATCTGGTCGGCGGCCGAGCAGGATCAGATGGATGCCTTCGTCGAGTCCGGCGGAGGAGTGGAATGGGTCCCTCCCCGCTACGAGATCCCGCTGCTGGGCTACCACCAGGTCACCAACTGCGCCGTGGCGTACGCCGCGCTGCAGGTGGCCCGCAGCCAGGGCCTGGAGGTTCCCGAAGAAGCGATTCGGCGCGGCTTCGCCCAGACCACCTGGCCCGGAAGGTTCCAAGTGCTGTCGCAGGATCCGATTGTGATCCTGGATGCGGCCCACAATCGAGACTCGGCCCTTAAATTGCGCATCGCCCTGGATGACTATTTCCCCGGCCAATTCATCACCATGGTCTTCGGAGCCTCGGCTGACAAAGACCTGACCGGCATGTTCGACGAGCTGCTGCCGCGCGTCGCCCGGCTGATCGCCACCCAGGCGGATCACGCCCGGGCGGCCGAGGCGGGGGATCTGGCCACCCTGGCTCACGGGCATGGAACGCGGGTAGAGATTGTCACCCCGGTGTCCGAGGCCGTCGGGCGTGGCCTGAAGATTCTGCGCCCGGATGAAGTGCTCTTGGTGACCGGGAGCCTGTTTGTTGTCGGAGATGCCCTGCGCTACTGGGAATCGCTCGGCAAGATTACCGCTCCATCCGAGGCCGAGGTGCCGGCATGAACCGCGGCAGCGCCCGTTGGCAGCAGATCCCCGACCTCGGCGAGGGGATGGGGCGCCGAATGGAGGAGCTGTATGACGTCGAGGATGCGCCTGTCGATTCGGCTGGGCTGATTCAGTGTGCCGTCCTGCCCTTGCGGGACGCCGTCCTGTATCCGAACATGGTCACCCCGCTGTTTGTCAGCCATGACCCCACGCTGCAGGCGGTCGAATCCAGCTCGCGTGCCGGCAAGACCATGATCGCCGTCGCCCAGCGCGATCCGGACGTCGACAGTCCCGCCGAATCCGACCTGTACCGCATCGGGACCGAGGTGGCCGTTGGGCGGCTGATGCACCTGCCGGATGGATCGACCTCGGTGCTGACCCAGGGCCGGCGTCGGGTGGAGATCGTTGACTACGTCGGCGGCGGTCCCTTCCTGCAGGCGCGGGCGCGGCTGGCCGACGTGCCGGCCGAACGCAACAAGGAGACCGTCGCCTTGATGCGGGCTGTGCTGACGCTGTTCGAAAAGTGCGTCCAGCTCAATCGAACCCTCCCCGAAGAGGCTTACCTGTACGCCTCAAATGTCGATGACCCGGGATGGCTGGCGGATCTGGTCGCCTCCGCCCTCGAGCTGAGCATCCCGGAGCGACAGGGCGTCCTGGAGACCTTCGATCCGGTGACCCGGCTGCAACGCATCAGCGTCCTGCTCGGGGGCGAGCTGGACGTGCTGGAACTCGAAGACCGCATTCACAACCAGGTGCAAAGCGAGGTCGACCGCTCGCAACGCGAGATGTACCTGCGCGAGCAGATGAAGGCAATTCAAGTGGAGCTGGGCGAGGGCGATGTGTGGGCGCAGGAGATCGCCGACCTGCGCGAGCTCGTTGATCACCTCTCTCTGCCGGAAGAAGTTCAGGCACGCGCCCTGAAGGAGATCCAACGCCTGACGCAGATGCCGGCGATGTCTCCCGAAGTCGGCATCATCCGCACGTATGTCGACTGGCTGGTCGAGCTGCCCTGGAGTGAGGTCACGGTAGACAACTTGGACGTGCGCCACGCCAAGGAGATCCTGGACCGCGATCACTACGGCCTGCGCGATGCCAAGGATCGCATCTTGGAATACATTGCCGTGCGCAGTCTGGCGGGAAATAAGCAGCGCCAGCCGATTCTGTGCTTCATCGGCCCACCGGGGACGGGCAAGACGTCGATCGGCAGATCGATCGCCGAATCCCTCGGGCGCAAGTTCATCAGGATCTCGTTGGGCGGGATCCGCGATGAAGCCGAGATTCGCGGCCACCGCCGCACCTACATCGGCGCCCTGCCTGGGCGGATCCTGCAAGCCATGCGCCGGGCGGGCAGCCTCAACCCGCTCTTCATGCTGGATGAGATTGACAAGCTCGGCCACGATTACCGCGGCGATCCCTCCTCGGCCTTGCTCGAGGTCCTCGACCCGGAACAGAATCACGCCTTCTCGGATCACTATCTGGAGCTGCCTTTCGATCTCTCCAAGGTGCTCTTCGTGACGACGGCCAACAATCCAGGCACGATCCCGCCGGCGCTCCTGGATCGAATGGAAATCATCGAGTTCCTCGGATACATTGAGGAGGAGAAACTGGCGATCGCCCGCCAGTTCCTGGTGCCGCGCCAGATCGAGCAGAACGGGCTGAATGACCGCAAGCTCGCGATCTCTGCTGACGCCATCCGCATGATGATCCGGGAGTACACCTGGGAAGCCGGAGTACGCAACCTTGAGCGTGAGCTAGGAAAGACCTGCCGCCGCCTGGCGCGCCGTTTGGCGGAGGGGAAGCAGATCCCTCACAGGGTCACGCCTTCGCTGATCCCCAGCCTCCTCGGACCGCCCGAGATTAGCCCGCATGAGAAGGAGCGCGAGAACCAGATCGGCACATCGACCGGTCTGGCCTGGACCGAGAACGGGGGTGAAGCCATGTCGGTCGAGGTCCTTCTCGTTGATGGCAAGGGCAGCCTGCAGGTCACCGGGCAGGTGGGGGAAGTGATGCAGGAATCCGCTCAGGCCGCCTTGAGTTACATCAAGTCGCGGGCGCGACAGCTGCGGATCCGCTCGGAGCTCTTCGAGAAGCGGGACATCCACATCCATATTCCTGAAGGGGCTATCCCGAAGGATGGCCCCAGTGCCGGGATCACAATCGCCACTTCCCTCGCCTCAGCCCTGACCGGCCGCGCTGTCGATCGGGAAGTGGGGATGACCGGCGAGATCACGCTGCGGGGGCGGGTGCTACCGGTGGGCGGCGTGCGCGAAAAGGTCATGGCAGCCTACCGCTTGAAGCTCAGCCGGGTCATCCTTCCGCGGCAGAACAACAAGGACCTGACGGAGGTGCCGAAAAGCGCTCGCCAGGCGATCGACATCCGTCTGGTGGATCACATGGACGATGTCTTGAGCCTGGCGTTGGCGCCCGAGCAGCCGAAGACCACCCGGCGCCGGGCTCGGCCGGTCAAGCCGCGCCCTCGGTCGGTCAAGCCGCGCCCTCGAGCGGTCAAGCCGCGCTCTCGGACGGCGCCACGTCCCTGATCCCCGGCCGGCGTTGGCGCTCGGGCCCAGCGCCCGGCGTGGGAGGACCCCTGAACCATCCTCGCCCGCATGCCTGGCTGATTGTCGTCCTGGGCTTGGTTGCCGCGAGTGTGGGCTGTACCCGCGCCCCCGCCCGCGACCCTCTGCTATCAGGGTGGCAAGACAGAGCACCGGCGGAGGGCGCCGATTCCATTCCCGAACTACCCTCGCTCTCCCCACTGATCGATTACGGCGTGGTCCTCGTCGCCGAGGGCGACACCCTTCCGGTGCGGGAGCAGGCCGGTTCCTCGGGCGTTGAGATCGCCCGGCTGCTGCCCGACCAGCGGCCGGTGCGGGTCACCGGCAGGAGCAGCCTGCTGGGCAGCTCAGTCTGGGTCGAGATCGGACTGCCAGGTGGGGGGACAGGCTGGGCTCCGGCCATTCACCTGACCGAGGCCCGCACCTCGGATGAAGTCTGTTCCGATCCACGGGTGGCAGACACCCTGCAGCGATTTCTTCGGGCGGGTGAAGCTGCCGATCTCGGCGCCTTGGGCGGCGCCGTCAGTCCATGGCGGGGTGTGGCGATCCGCCTCGATGGACGGGGGGGCGAGGTTCACATTGCGCCCGGGGAGTTGGCGACCCTCCTCGCCTCGGCCAAGCCGATCGACTGGCAGACCCGGCCGGAGGCCGGCAGCGACACCACCGGGAGCTTCGCCCAGGCTATCCTCCAACCTCTGGCGAAGGCCGTGCAGAGCGTACCCGCTGTCTGCGGAGTCCTCCCGGCCGGCCAAACGGCCATCGCCCCAGCCTGGCCGACAGAGTACGCCAACCTCAACTACCTGGCGTTCTACACACCGGCTGAACCCGCCGGCTCAGAGTTTGGCTGGGATACCTGGGCAGTCGGGTTTGACTACGCTGGGGGCGACCCGTACGTGGCGGTGATCATCCGCTATCAAGGGGAGATCTAGCCTTCCGGCTGCACCAGGGCTCGGTCGTGCGCCGTACTCCATCCCTCGCTGGATGGCAGACTATCCGGCGGGCCCAAAAGCCCGGCTCGTCGAAAACTGGTCGGCGGCGCCGATGGGGAACCTTCCGGGGAGAGCGGAGGGAGACCGGGCGTGGGTCGCTCGGGGGAGACCTGCCGCGCCTCCCCTGTCCTGCAGGCGGCTCAACCGGCCGGCACAGCGGCGGGGTCAGGCTGGCCCAGCAGGTACAGCACCTGCTCTAAGCGCTGCCAGACCGCCTCCCCGGCGGCCGCAAGCCAAAGGCCTCGTTTGCTGCGCCGCAGATCGGGCGCCTGTAAGCTCGCCGGCAGGGCTTCGTGTGGGGCCTCCCGCAGCCGGATCAGCACCTGCCCATGCTCCAGCGTGACCGAAGTGACACCTGCCCGCTCCGCCAGGTTCTTCAAGCGAATCTGATAGAGGAGGTTGCGGACCTCCTCCGGCGGTTCGCCGAACCTGTCGCGCATTTCGTGCTGCAAGGCCTCGATGTCCTCCAGCGTGCGCAGAGTGGCGATCCGTCGGTACAGGCGCAGACGCAGGTCCCGGTCCGGGATGTACTCCTCAGGCAGGCGCATGCTCAGTGGCAGTTCGACCGTGACATCGAGCGGCATTCCTGGGAGAGGCAGCCGGTCCGAGATCGAGGGCAGGGCGGGAAAGCCTGCCCGAAGGCGCTCGATGGCGGAGGCGAGCAGTCGGGTGTACAGATGAAAGCCGATGGCGCTGATATGGCCGTGCTGGCGCATCCCCAGGATATCGCCGGCACCGCGCATCTCCATATCCCGCATGGCCAACGAATAACCGGCGCCCAGGTGGGAGTGCTCGGCGAGAGTCTCAAGCCGCTGCAGGGCCTCTTCGGTCGAGCGGTGTTGGCCATCGCGGAGGAAGTAGGCGAAAGCCCGCACCGCGCCCCGGCCGACGCGGCCGCGCAGCTGATATAGCTGTGCCAGCCCGAACGTATCGGCCCGCTCGACGATCAGTGTATTGGCGTTTGGGAAGTCGAGGCCGGATTCGATAATCGATGTGCTGAGGAGGACATCGACCTCGCCCTGGGCGAAGCGCTCCATCACCTGGGCCAGCTGTCGCTCCTGCATCTGTCCGTGCGCAATCTCCACGCTGGCCTCGGGCAGGAGCTGCTGCAGGCGCCGCCGGGCGATCTCAATCGTCTGCACCCGGTTGTGCACATAGAAGACCTGACCGCCGCGGTCGACCTCGCGCAGGATCGCCTGCCGGACCAGCCGAGGATCGTAGGCCCCGACATGGGTGACTACAGGCAGCCGATCGTCCGGGGGAGTGTTGATGGTCGAGATGTCTCGGGCTCCGGTCAGGGCCATGTACAACGTGCGCGGGATGGGGGTGGCGGTGAGGGTTAGGACGTCGATTTCGGTCCGCAGCTTCTTGAGGAACTCCTTGTGCGTGACGCCGAACCGTTGCTCCTCGTCGATGATCAGCAGACCGAGATCGCGCAGCCGGACATCCTTCTGCAGCAGCCGGTGCGTGCCGATGATGACGTCGATCTCGCCCTTCGCCAGGCGCTCGACGATCTCGGTGGCTTCCTGGCGGGTCCGGAACCGAGACAGCATCTCCAGGCTGACCGGGAACGCCGCCAGCCGCTGCTGGAAGGTGTTGAGGTGCTGCTGCGCAAGGATGGTGGTGGGCACCAGCAGCGCCACCTGCTTGCCGTCGAGCACGGCCTTGAACGCCGCCCGCAGGGCGACTTCGGTCTTGCCATAGCCGACATCACCGCAGATGAGCCGATCCATCGGGCGACTGCTTTCCATATCGCGCTTGACGGCCTCGAGCGCTCGAAGCTGGTCGTCGGTCTCGATGTACGGAAACGAGGCCTCCAGCTCGTGCTGCCACGTTGTGTCGGGCGAGAACGCATATCCGGTCACAGTGAGACGGCGGGCGTACAGATCGAGCAGGTCGCGGGCGACCAGTTCGACGGCGGCCCGGGCGCGTTGCTTGGCGCCCTCCCACTCCTGCGTTCCCAGACGCGAGAGCCCCGGCGCATCCGAGGCTTCGCCACTGCCCACGTAGCGAGTGATTCGGTCGGACTGGTGGATCGGCACGAACAACTGGGCGCCATCGGCATATTCGATCTGAAGGAACTCGCGGCGGATGTCGTCCACGGTTCTCTCGACCAAACCGGCGAACTGGCCGATCCCGAAATCGACGTGGACCACCAGATCTTGAGTCTGCAGATCGGCGAACAGCGCTTCAGGGGCGGCAGCCGCCTCCCGCAGGCGCGGCCTCGGGCGGGGCCTGCCCCAACCGAACAGCTCGGCATCGGTGAGCAGGTGAAGGGGAGTCGCGTCTGCCGGGAACAAGCTCCAGCCGTCGGAGAGGGCGCCGTTGACGAACCGCACCGCGCCGGGCGCGAGATCGGGCTCCAGGGCCGCCAGCGAGGCGGCTGGTGTACCGCGCTCGCTCCAGAGCTCAGCCATTCGCGGGGCCTGGCGGCTGACGAGCACGACCCTTTCGCTGGCGTCTTGGCGCGAGGCGACGAACTCCAAGATCTCGCGCACCTGGCCGCCGAAGCGCGGCGGAGCAGTGAAGCGATCCCCCAAAGCGGACTCATGGGCTGCCCCGGTCTGAACGTATCCGAGGTCGAGGAGGCGCCCTTCTGGCAGCGAGTCGGCGATCTCTGCCAGCCCCAGATAGGGAATGGGCGCATCCGGGGGGAGCTGCCCGGCTGCCTCCTGTTCCCTGCGCAGGAGCATGGCTTGCTCTTCCATTTCGGTGATCATGTCTTCAAATGCGGCCCGGTCGTCGACCATCACCAGGGCTGCTTCCGGGACGTAGTCCATCAAGCCGGCAGCCGCGTCGTGCATCCAGGGGAGAAAGTACTCCAGCCGGGCGGCGCGCTGTTCGAGGGCATCGCCGTCGAGGCCAGCCGGCAGCAGATGATCCCACTCCGGAAGGTAGAACTTGGGGAGCCCTTCCCGGGCTGGCGTCAACCGCACCCAGGAGACCTGCTCGCGAGAGCGCTGAGTCGCGGGATCGAAGGTTCGTAGCGAATCGAGCGAGTTGCCGTCGAATTCGAGGCGGATGGGATGGGATTCCTGCGGCGGCCAGAAGTCGATTAAGCCGCCGCGGTGGCTGAACCCTCCAGGTTCGGTAACCAGGGTTTCCCGTTGGTAGCCTGTCTCGAGCAGCAGCCTAAGCAATCGGTCGAGGCGCTGGCTGCTGCCGACGTGCAGCCAGCGAGAGTTGGCGATGAACACACGCGGCGGCAGGGTGCGGGTCATCAAGGCGCGGGCCGTGGCAAGGATGATGGCCGGCGGCGGCGGCGGTCGCTGGAGGCCCCCGGGCTGCAGTCCCTGGGTCAGATGGGCCAGCACGCTGGCCCGCTGCCGGATCGTCCTTGGCCCCCAGGGTGAGCAATCGTAGAACAACGGATTGGGTTCGGGGAAAGGGAGCACCGGGACCGTGCGTGTCCAGGCTGCCAGTTCCTCTTGCACGACGAGCTCGCGGTCGGTGCGGGATACCAGATACACGATCGGCTGGGCCAGGTTGTGAGCGATGGCAGCGACAAGCGCCGGACGAGCAGACCGCGGCACTCGCAGGGCTGACATAGGCGCGGTGCCAGCGGCAACGACCTCGAGCAACGACGGCACTTCTGGGAGTGCCCTCAGGTGATCGAGCAGGGCGGAGAGGTCCATGCTAGCCGGCGTCGCGGTTGAACTCGGTCATTGCGGCCTGAATCCCCGAGTCCAGGTAGGCCCGGATGCAGGCTTCGGCTCGCTCCAGCGTTTCCATCAACACGGGTTGCGCGCCGGGACCGAAGTTCTCGAGAACAAAGCTGGCCGGCGCCTGGCGTCCCGGCGGCCGCCCAATGCCGATCCGCAGCCGCGGGATTTCCAGCGTGCCAGTCCGCTCTAGGATGGACTGCAGACCCCGGTGGCCGCCGGAGGAACCCGAAGGTTTCAACCGGAGCCGACCGAGTGGGAGATCCATGTCGTCGAGCACAATCAGGGTCGCTTCATACGGGATGGCGAAATAGCGGGCGAGGCTGGCCACCGACCTTCCGGCAAGGTTCATGTAGGTCTGGGGTTTGGCGAGGAGGACCTTGCGGCCGGCAAGCTCGCCCTGACAGACCAGCGCCTCCTCCTTGCTCTTGCTGAAGGATAGCCCCCCCATGGCGGCCAAGCGGTCGAGCGCCAGGAAGCCGATGTTGTGCCGGTTGGCCTGGTATCGGCGGCCGGGGTTCCCCAATCCGGCGATCAAGTAGAGCGCTGGCGGCCCCGAGTTCTGGTCAGTCATGGGCGCGTGCTCCGTCGCCTGCGCCCGCGCCGAGCCCGGCGCCGGGGCACGGCCGCCTTTCCCCAGCGCCAAGCGCGGCGCCCGAGAACCACGATTCCTACGGCAACCAGGCTGGCCACGCCGGCGGCCATGCCGAGCCGCAAGTACTTCAAGACGATCTGCTCGGCAGGCGGCGAGGCAGCCGGTGGTGCACCCAGCTGGGCAGTCGGGGGCGGGGCATTGAGTAGGGCGATCATTGGCGGCGGTGTGGAGACCCTGTCCGCCGCCGGGGGCCGGGTCGGGGTGTAGTTGTGGACCTGCACGTCAGGCACCATGGCCTCCAGGCGGCTGCCGTCGTCCAGCAGCACCTGCAGCCGAAGCACATAGGTCTCATCGCTCAGGCCTCGAGTATCCCAGAGCGCGAGCGGGCCGTCGATCACCGGCGTAGTGACCGATTCGGCGATGGGGAACCAAGTTTGCGTCTCGTCGTTCGCATAGCCAAGGGATAGGTCGTACGAAACGAAGGCGGGGTGATTGGCCGAGCCGGCGATCGTAACCATGCCTGACAACGACTGCCCGGGGGCAGGAGAGGCGATCTCAGCGAACCCGGGAGCTTGGGCCGAGGCTAGGCCGCTATCTGCGCGCAGGAAAGCCAGCACCGCCGCCACGCTGGCCAGCAGCAGGGGAACGAGTACGGGCGCTGGTTGCGTTCTCATCCGATGTCCTTCCCGGCGCCAAGCAAACAATTAGTCTATCACAGCGGGCCGTGGCGGCGGTGG
>JALHUE010000321.1 GCA_022866145.1 Anaerolineales bacterium
GCCATCAAGAGCGCCCCCAGCAGCGCCGGCCACCGGCCCGCCAGGCCGCGTCCCGCTACAAAGACCGACACCGTGGCCAGGACATAGCTCAGGAAATAGGCCGCGTGGCGGCCCTCGATGAGTGACCATCCAGCCAAGACCTCGCGCAAGCCGCGGGCGATCCCGTCAGCCACCAGGAAGTACAAGGGACCGTAGAAGTGAAGGTCGACGAAGACCGCATCCTTCGCCTCAAGGCTGGCGTACGCCCGCAGCAGCCGTTCGACATACGTGGCGATCAGCGGCTCATCCCACGACATTCCGTAGTCGTTCCCGAGAATGAGCGCAAGCAGTAGTCCTCCCACCACAATGGCGACAACCACCCGCGAGTCGGATCGATCCCAGCGAGATCCGGCTAGCACGCACCGCCCCCTTTGCGGGAGGACATCCTCGGGAGTCCCGTCGTTGTCGCCGGCAGGCGGTCCGCCGGAACATGGGGGGACTCAACACGCGGTACATTCCCAAACCGCCCGGTGTCAATTCCCATGCTTCAGTTCCTTGATGACCACCAGTGCAGCCCCGTCGCGTTCGAGGACCCAGATCACCTGGGCCTCGGGCCACCAAGCCGCATGGGCCAGCCGGTGCCAGTGCGTGGGATCCAGGTCCCAATTCCACCTGGATGTGGCGATCTGGAAGTCCGGCATTTCCGTCCCTGCCGCTCTGGGGTTCTTCCACAGAACCAAGTCCTCTCGGGCGAAGTGCCAGGCCGATGTCTGAGGTCCGGACACCGCGACCGAGGCGCCTTCCGGCGCAATCCGGTTGAGCTCCTCCATGGCTTGACGAAACCCAGTGCCCCAGTAGTCGAGCTCATACCTTCGGGCGGCGCCGCCCACTCCGCCGACCATCTCGTTGTAGTAGATGTACTCGTATGGATGCAGCTGGGCGATGGCGAGGACGCCGGGTAGGCAGGCGATCAGCCCGATCAAACCTCGAACGACAGGCAGATGGACGCGTTCGAACGCCCAGCCAAAGGCCAGGCTACCCATGACGAAGAGCGGAGGCAGGGCAAAGAGCAGATGCCGGGCGTTGTCATACACCGTCGCATCCATCGCAATCACGAGCACAAAGGGCAGGACGAGCCAGCTCCACAGAACCAGGACCGCGCCGGCGGAGTGTCGACGGCGCGCCTCCGCCGCTCCACGGATGCCACCCAGCAACCCGAGCACAAGAGCGGGGAGCGTCAGCTGAAGACCGAACAAGACAGGCGCGTAGAACCAAAGCACGTCCTTGGCCAGAATGAAGCGGCCGCCGATCAATACCGGGTCATTCCAAGGGAACTGGGACATGACTTTGAAGCTGTCGAGCAGGCCAGCGACCGGGTGCCCCCACAGGTAAGGCCAAGCTAGGTAGCAGACGACGGACGCCACGAACCAGTAGACAAGCAGAGCTGGCAGCGCCCACAGGCGGAGGCGGCCGACGAGCAAGCCGGTCACCAGCAGGCCGGCGAGAGGCCCAAGGATCCGGATGGCCGTCGTCAGGCCAAGCAGGATGCCAGCCAAGACGAGCAGCGCCCGGAAGCCTCGTCCTAGCCGGCGGAGAGGAGGCGCCAACGACGCGGCTGTCACCGTCAGCGCAGTAAGCAGCAGCACCGCAATCAGGCCGACGGTCAGCCCTCTGTGAGCGGCCACCGTCTTGGCGATGTACGCCTCGACCGGTATGCCGGCCCTGTTTTCCGCCAGGCGGGCAAAGAGGGCCTGAAGCGGAGCACCTCCTTGGCCCGCGTACAGCCTGACGGTCAGCGCCGTCATGCCCGGCAAGACCAGACGGTGTACGAAGAGCATGTCCACCAGGAGGATGGCCAGCACGCCCGCGCCAAGGATGGCAACGAGCTTCGTCAAAGGTGCCGTAGCCACCCATCGGTTGCGCGCCGCCGACCCCATGCGCTCCAGTCGGCGCCGCTCAGCCAGATGGAAGTCCTTCGAGTTGAACGGCTCAGCAGGCACGTTGCGGTATAGGGCCATCCCCATGGCCATGGCCGCCGAGAAGAATCCCATGAACGGAATATCCTTGGGGTTGATGAACGCATGTCCAAAGAGCAAGGGCTGAGTTACAAGCAGCAGCATTCCCAGCCCCGCCGCAAGGCGTCCGACAAATCCTCGCCCGATGACGTAGACCGAGATCGCGGCCAGCAGGAAGCAAAGGGCGTAGGCCATATGGTGGCCGTCACTGGCGGAGACCCCCAACCTCGCCCCCGCCAGCCCGCCCGCCAGCAGCTCCGCCACCGCGAAGTAGAACGGCCCATGTTGTACGGCGTAGGACCCGGTCGGTCGCTCCAGCGTCCGGTAGGCGTTCAACGTGGTCCGGCCCACCTGCGAGAGGTTGGGCTCATCCCAGGAAATGCCGTAGTCCCTCCCGACGGATAGGATCAGGGCCAAACCAAGGACACACACTCCGAGGAGGATGGCATAGTCTCCCCGGCCCCAACCGGCATTGTCTGGCGCCACCGCTCGATCCGCCCGCAACTCCGCTGAGTTCATCGTCTTTTCAACGCCTGCCTCGTGGAGGATCGAAGGCGAGTGCCCGGAGGGGCGATTGGCACCCCGGCGCATGTCCGGGGTGACAGTGGCTGGTCCCCGGCGCTGAGCGGGCGCAAGTCCTCACAGCAGCACCTTGGGCCGAACGCTGCGCCAGGCCTGATCGGCTGTTGCACGCTCAAAGGCGCGCCCGAGCCGAAGGAGGACTGCTTCGGAAAAGTCCGGCCCCAGCAGCTGAATGCCGATCGGCCGCCGGCGCGAATCCAGCCCGGCAGGGACCGAGATCCCGGGGATCCCGGCATGGTTGGCGGGCACCGTCAACAAATCGGCGTATTGCATCAGCACCGAATCGCCGTAGACCGCTTGCATCTCGAAGGCCGTCGTCGGCGTGGTGGCTGTCAGCAGGCAGTCCACACGAGTTGCGCCCTCCGGATCGAAGGCCCGCTCGAAGTCCTGCCGGATCATCGTTCGCACCTGCAGGGCACGCTGGTAGTAGCCTTTCTCGTACTGCTCTGCCGAGACGTACATCCCCATCAGGATCCGCAGCTTAGGCTGCAGCCCGAACGCCATGCCTCGTGTGCGGCGGTAGAGCGCCTGCATGTCAGGCATGTTGCCGGGAGCCCGCCGGCCATACTTCACCCCGTCGTAGCGGTGCAGGTTGGAGGAGGCTTCCACGCGCGAGATCACGAAGTAGGCAGGGATGCCAAAGCCCGTGTTCGGCATCGGCACACCCTCAACGATCTCGGCGCCCTGCTTGGCCAGCAGCTCCGCCGCCTGAAGGACGGCGGCCTCGACCTCGGGCTGAATGGGCTGCTCGGAAAGCTCTCCGGTCTTCGGTTCTGGAACCTTCAGGCGGAAGTAGTCCGTCGACAGGCCGATGCGCAGCCCGCGCACGTCCCGGTCGAGCTCGCGCAGGTAATCAGGCACGGCCAGGTTGGCCGAAGTCGCGTCGCGGGGGTCAGGCCCGGCGCACACCCGCAGCATCAGGGCCGCATCGGCAACGTCACGGGCGACGGGTCCCGGACAGTCCAGCGATGAAGCGAAGGCAATCAGCCCGTAGCGCGAGACGCGGCCATAGGTCGGCTTGAGCCCGACCACGCCGCAGAAGGCGGCCGGCTGGCGGATCGACCCGGCCGTGTCCGTGCCTAGCGACAGGACCGCCTCCCCGGCCGCCACGGCTGCGGCGCTGCCGCCGGAGGAGCCGCCTGGCACACAGGCTGGGTCCCAGGGATTGCGCGGCGAAGGCTGGAAGGCGGAGGACTCGCTAGAGGAGCCGAAGGTGAACTCATCCAGGTTGACCTTGCCAACCGTCACCGCCCCGGCCGCTTCCAGCCGATCGACCGGCGTTGCCGTGTACGGTGAGACGAAGGTCTCCAAGATCCGTGAGCCAGCGGTCGAGGGGGTGCCACGAACGCAGAAGATGTCTTTGACGGCCAGCGGAACTCCGGCCAATGGGCCCGGATCCTTGCCGGCCGCCACCTGGCGGTCGACGGCCTGGGCCTGCTGTCTCGCCCGCTCGGTGATCAGGGTGATGAACGCATGCACTTTGGATTCGTCCTCGGCCAGCGGCGCTTCGGCCGAGGTCGAGCCCGGGCGGCCATCCACCCGGCGAATCCGTTCGAGCGCCGAGTCGAGCACGTCCATCGCCCGAATCTCGCCGCTGCGGACGCGGCGGGAGATCTCAAGCGCCGAGAGGTCGCAGAGGTCGGAGGTCATTCCAGCTCCGTGTGCGGAATGTCGGGGACGACAATGTACCGGCCTTCGGTCTCCGGTGCCTGGGCCAGGATGTCATCCGCCAGCCCCGAAGGCTGCACCCGGTCCTCCCGCGGCGGCTGGCTGATAGCGGGGGTGTAGGGGACACCATGCGAAGTGATCGCCGTCTCGGCATCCAGGGTGATGGCCTCGAGCTCACGGATCGCCTTGAGCTGACTGTTCAGCTCCCGACGCAGGTACTCGGCTTCCTTTGCCTCCAGCTCGAGGGCGGCCAGGCCGACCAGGTGCTGGAAGATCTCGGGTGATATCCCCTCGGTCATGGACGCCTCGCCTGCAGAAAGGGAATGGGAGTTGCATTCTACCTCGGGGGCCCAGGCGAGGAAATCCCGCCTGCACTATACTCAAGCGAGACGGCACACATTGGAGGAAGCCATGGCCATTGATACCGGTTCCTCCCTGGGCCCCTCGCTCGAACTCAGCCCTGGCCACGAGATGATCCGCCAGACGGCGCGCGACTTCGCCCAGCGCGAGATCGCGCCTATTGCTGCCGAACACGACGAGAGCGGCGTGTTCCCGTCCGCCACGATTCGCAAGATGGGGGAAATGGGCTTCATGGGGATCGAGGTCGACGAAGCCTATGGCGGCGCCGAGTTGGATACCCTCGCCTACGCGCTGGCGCTGGAGGAGATCTGCAAGGTTGACGCCGCCCACGGCACCGTGATGTCGGTTAACAACTCGCTGTTCTGCTACCCGCTGCTGCGCTTCGGCACGGAGGAGCAGAAGCAGCGCTTCCTTCCGCCTGTGGCCTCTGGCGCCGTAATCGGCGCCTACTCGCTCACCGAGCCGATGTCGGGATCGGACGCCGGCAGCATGCGCTCACGCGCCGAACGTCACGGCGAACACTACCGGCTCAACGGGCGCAAATCCTGGGTCACCAGCGGATCGGTGGCAGGCTCAATCATTGTGTTCATGATGACGGACCCAGTGCAGAAGCAGAAAGGGATCACGGCCTTCCTGGTCGATCCACGCCTGCCCGGTTTCAGTCTGGGCAAGACCGAACCCAAGCTGGGCATCCGCGCCTCCGCTACCTGCGAGATCGTGTTCGAGGACTACCCCTGCCCGGTGGAGAACCGCCTGGGGAATGAAGGGGATGGGTTCAAGATCGCCATGACCGTCCTGGATGCCGGCCGGATCGGGATCGCCGCTCAGTCGCTCGGCATCGCCGGAGCCGCCTACCAGGCCAGCCTGGAGTACGCCCGCCAACGCGAGTCCTTCGGCCAGAAGATCGGCCAGCACCAAGGCGTCGGGTTCAAACTGGCCGACATGAAGACCCGGCTGGAGGCCAGCCGCCTGCTGGTCTATCAGGCGGCCTTGGCCAAGCAGGCCTCCAAGACCACCGGCCAGCGCTTCACGCTGGAAGCCTCGATGGCCAAGCTGTTCGCCTCCGAGACCGCCATGTTCTGCGCCCACGCCGCCGTCCAGATCCATGCTGGGATGGGGTACTCGAAGGAACTCCCGATCGAGCGCTACTTCCGCGACGCCAAGATCACCGAGATCTATGAGGGCACCAGCGAGATCCAACGCCTGGTGATCTCCCGCCTCGAACTCGGGCTGCGCTAGCCGGCTAAGCGGTCCCGGGTCGACCGCGGCAGAACCGCAGTCCGAATGGCGAGCTGGTCCAGACCGCAAGCCCCCCACCACAACAGTAGGCGCGCCCTGGCTCCTCGCCGTTATCCCAAGCACGATCTGCGAATGCAGGGCGATGCTCATTCGTCCGCAAACTCGGGTCAGGATAGAATTCGGTCGGGCGCGGACCTCGCCCGTGGGGTCTGGGCCTGGAACTTGATCGTCATTCCGCTGGGAGGTGTCATGCGTTTTCTACCTGCCGCAATACTTCTCGGAGTCAGCTTGGTCGGCTGCCGGCCGGCGTCGACGGGCCCGCTTGAGGTCGGCGACCCAGCGCCTTCGTTCTCGCTGCCTGCGGTCGGCGGAGGGCAGGTGGCACTGGCGGACTATGCCGGTGTCAGCCCTGTCCTGCTATTCTTCCACATGGCGGTTGGTTGACCGCCCTGCATGCAGCAGGTCGTTGACCTGCAGAATAATGCCGACTACCAGGCCCTTGGCGTTCCTGTCCTGAGCATCGCCTTCGACCCGGTGGAAGAGATGTCACCGGAGGCGCAGGCGCTGGGGATCACCACAGTGCCGATGCTGAGCGATGCCGACCACACGGTGTCCGAGGCCTATGGTGTTCTGCAGTGGGCGGTCAAGACGGGAGAACCGGGCCACACATTCGTCCTAGTCGACCAGGATGGGCGGATCGCATGGATCCAAGATTACGGGGCTGCGGAGAACCGCGGCGTCATGTATGTGCCCGTCGAGGAACTCACTCAACGCCTGCTCGAGGCTTTGCCCTAGGCCAGGGCGCCGCTGGCTGAGGATCTGCCGAGAACCAACCCGCCATGCCCACCAAGAGCCAAACCCGGCAGCCCGCGAAAGGTGACAAGCCCCGCAAGAAGCCGAAGCGGCCGCCAAGCCCTGCCGAAGCCGCACCGGCTGATGCCGGAGCCGAGATCCCCTTCAAGGAAGGGGGACCGGGTGAGGCTGAAACCATTCGACTGGGGATCACCATCCGCCCGGGGACCCGGCTGCGCCTGACGCTCGAGGCCGCGGAGCCCGGCGAGCCGCCACGCCTCATCTACCAGCACACTGTTGGCGAATCCCGCCCCGCTGGGACACCCCCCACCGCGCCACCCGCCTCGCCCCCATCTCCCGCTCAGCCGCCTCCAACGCCAACCGCGTGGCGAATCCAATGGCCTGAGCTTCGACGCCGCTTTGGCCTGTGGTGGCAACGCACATCCGCCGACATGCAGGCAGGGCCGTTGCCCCTCGGGGTCGAGATCGCCCTGGTCACCGCCTCGCTCCTGGTCTACCTTGCCGTGCGCCTGTATCGCATCTCCGACTATCCGATCTACTTCTTCACCGATGAAGCCGTACAGACCGTCCTGGCGGCGGACTTCGTGCGAGACGGATTCCGGGATTTCCTGGGCAACACCTGGCCGACGTACTTCCAGAACGTCTACCGCTTCAACCTGAGTTTGTCGGTCTACGCCCAGGTGCTTCCCTACATTCTGTTCGGCAAGTCCGTCTTTACCACCCGGGCAACCGCGGCAGTGCTTACCCTTCCCGGCGCCATCGCCGTGGGTTGGGCGTTGCGAGACTTCTTCCGACTCCGGTTCTGGTGGGCCGGTATTCTCATCCTGTCGATGGTCCCCGCCTGGTTCCTACACTCCCGCACCGCCTTCGAGACCTCACTCATGGTCTCGTTTTTCGCCTGCTCCTTCTACTTCTACCTGCGCTACCGCTACCGCCATCCCTCCAGCCTGTACCTTGCGCTGGTGTTCGGCGCCATGGCGTTCTACACCTACAGTCCCGCGCAGATCATCGTCCCGGCGGCCGCGCTGCTGCTGCTGGTTGTCGACTTCCCGTACCATCGACAGCATCGCAAGGTGGTGCTGCGCGGCCTGCTCCTACTGGTGTTGCTCGGCCTCCCCTACCTGCGCTTCTACCTGCTGATGCCTGAAGCGCAAGGACAGATTCTGCGCATTCTTGACAGCCCCTGGGCGCAACCCGGCCCTCTGGCCGAGAAGGCGCTGTTCTCCCTGAGAGCCTATGCCCGAGGCATCAGCCCGGCCTACTGGTTTTGGCCTCACGAACACGATATGGCCCGCCACACAATGGATGGATACGGGCACATGATGCGCTGGATGTTGCCCTTCGCCCTCGTCGGGCTAGTTCAGGCCGTGCGTGGCTGGCGCCAGCCGGCCCACCGGGCCATGCTAGCCTGCCTGCTTGCCATCCCGCTGGCCGGTGCCGTCGCCGGGGCAGGGATCACTCGCTTGCTCTCATTCGTCATCCCCGCCACGATGCTGGTGAGTATCGGGTTCGACCTCCCCATCGATCTCATCCTGCGGAGATACCCCCGCGCCGCCATCGGTCTGGCCCTCGCCACCTTCGTTGCGCTGGCCAGCCTAAACCTGTTGCTCCTGCACAACAGCCTAGTCAGCGGGCCGCTGTGGAATCGCAGCTACGGTATGGAGATGCAGTACGGAGCTTCGCAGGTCTTTGCCGAGGTAGATGAGATGCTTCAGGAGAACCCCAACCAGAGAATCATTGTGTCTCCCTCCTGGGGCAACGGGATTGACGTCGTCCGCCGGTTCTTCCTGCCGGACGACGTCCCGGTCGAGGTGGGCAATGCCGACCGGTTCCTTTCTGAGGTGGATGACCTGATGCCTCAGATCGTATTCGTGCTCACACCAGAAGAGTACGGAGCCCTGCTCCACGAGCCGAAGATCGCGAACTTGCGCGTGGACCGCACACTTCCCTACCCCGATGGCAGGACGGGTTTCTACTTCATCAGGATGACGTACTCCCCGGAGGTCGAGGCGCTTCTGGCGCAGGAGCGCGAGCAACGCAGCCAGCCGGTGGTGGAGATCATCGACCTGGAGGGCGAAGCCGTCCAGGTTGCGCATTCCGTTCTCGACAGCGGGAACCTTGGCCATATCTTCGACGGAGATCTCTACACCCTCGCCCGCGGGATGGAGGCAAATCCGTTCCTGCTGGATATCACCTTTCCCAGCCCGCGCAGCCTCACCGGGCTGGCATTGACAACTGGGAGCATGAACATCTCGCTCGAAGCTGAGCTCTACGGGGCCAGCCAGGATGAACCGGTCGTTGTGAATCAGGAATATCAGGATCTGCCTCCAGACCCGACGGTCCAGTTGGAATTCCCCGCCGACCTTGGCCCGGTCAGCCGGATCCGGCTTCTGATCGGGCCGCTTGGCGTCGAAGGTCCGGCCAAAGTCCACGTCCGAGAGCTGTCTTTGCAGCAGCCCTGAGCCTGGCGCCCGGGCGCAGTGCGCCTGCACGAGGACGCTATAATCCAACCAGCTCCTGTTTGCCGGCTCTGCCTCTGAGCCGCCAGATCGTTCCGGCACACGTATGCTCCCTTCCTTGTCTCTGGAGGTCGACGCTTGATCGCGATAGGCTTCGAGCAGCATGGCGGCCCTGAGGTCTTGCAGCTGATGGAGCTGCCGGATCCGGTTCCCGGTCACGGCCAGGTCCGGGTCCGCCTCGAGGCCGCTGCGCTCAACCAGGTTGACCTGTGGACCCGCAACGGGTGGCCGGGGCTCAAGCTGGCTCTCCCCCACATCCCGGGCGCGGATGGGTCAGGCGTCGTCGATCGGCTGGGAGCAGGGGTTGACTCCCCGGCGGAGGGGACACGCGTCGTCATCAACGGCAATCTGAGCTGCGGCGAATGTCCGGCCTGCCTCGCCGGCCGGGACAACCTGTGCCGCTCCTGGAACCTGCTCGGAGAGACGGTTCCCGGGACGTATGCCCAGCTCGTGGTCGTCCCCGCATCCAACGTACTGCCCCTCCCCCCCGGATTCGACATGCACGCCGCCGCCGCCGCCAGCCTGGTGTTCCTGACAGCCTGGCATTCGCTGATCCGTCGCGGGGCTCTCCAACCCGGCGAGAAAGTGCTGATCGTCGGCGCCTCGGGCGGCGTCAACACCGCCAGCATCCAGATCGCCAAGTGGGTGGGCGCCCAGGTATTCGTGGTCGGATCGAACAGCGAAAAGCTAGCCCTGGCGCGCGGACTTGGGGCTGACATCCTGATCGACCGCAGCCAGTTGGACAACTGGTCCAAAGCCGTTTTCGAGGCTGCCGGTCGGCAGGGAATGGACGTGATCGTCGACAATGTGGGCGCCGGGAGCTTGCCGTTCAGCCTGCGGGCTGCCGCCAAGGGGGGACGCATCCTGACCGTCGGCAACACGGGCGGACCGGTCTTCGAGCTCGA
>JALHUE010000322.1 GCA_022866145.1 Anaerolineales bacterium
GAACCCACCTATGCTCGGGCGCTAGGGAGAGGGCGGTCGAAGGAGGCTGAGCTGACGTGGGGTGAGCCCGCCGCCCAGGAAGCCTTCCGCAGCGGGCAGACGGTGCTCCGCCAAGAGGACGCCGGCCCGGCTGTCACCACCCGCGACCGTCGCCGCGACTATTTGGGCCTGCCGATGATGGTCGGCGGCCGCTGCGTAGGCGGACTAGTCTTCGGCCGCTTCGGCGGCCCCCCCTTCCCTGCCGAGCACATCCGGCTGGCGGAGTTCGTCGCCTGGCATGTCGGCCAGCTGCTCGAGAACCGGCGTATGGCCAGCCGGATCGCGACCCTCGAAGCCCAGCGCGAACTGGCCCGCATGCAGGATGAGTTCGTGTCCACGGTTTCCCACGAGCTGCGCACCCCGCTGGGATTCATCAAGGGCTATGTGACCACGCTGCTGCGGGACGACATCGTCTGGGAGCGCCCGGCTCAAGCCGAGTTCCTGCACATCATCGACGAGGAAGCCGATCGTCTGCGCGAACTGATCGACAACCTGTTGGACTCGTCCCGGCTGGAAAGCGGTTCGCTGGGGATGGCGGTCGAGCCGGTGCGCCTGGCCGGCCTGGCCCGTGACGCTGCGTCACGCAACCAGTCGTTGCACCCCGAGATGCCCTTCAGCCTGGAGGTCGACGCCAACCTGCCGGTGGTCATGCTGGATGCGACCCGGATCTCCCAGGTGCTGGACAACCTGCTCAACAACGCCGACAAGTATGCCCACGGCGCACCGGTCTGCTTGCGCGTCCGGCAGGTCGACCAGCAGCTGCGGCTCGAGGTCGAGGATCATGGCCCGGGCGTCCCGGCCGAACATCTGCCGCGCCTGTTCGAGCGATTCTTCCGTGTGCCCACCCACGCCGGCACTGCCCGAGGCACCGGCCTCGGCCTGTACATCTGCCGCAAGATCGTCGAAGCCCACGGCGGTGAGATCGGAGTCGAGTCCCGGGTAGGCTCCGGAACGACGTTTCACCTCCAGCTCCCGATGATCACCGCCCAGCCTGAGGAACCAGGAGGGATGGCATGAACCCAAAGATCACCATCCTGATCGTGGATGACGAGCCTCGCTACGTCAAGCTCGTCGAGATCAACTTGCAGACCGAGGGCTACCTGGTGCGCACCGCCAGCAACGGGCAAGAGGCGGTCGAGGCCGTGGCTGCTGACCAGCCGGACTTGATCCTGCTGGACGTTATGATGCCGATCATGGACGGGTTCACAGCCACGACCCGCATCCGCGAGTTCTCCAACGTGCCGATCATCCTGGTCACCGCCAAGGGCGAGGAGCGCGACCGCGTGCGGGGGTTGGATTCCGGGGCAGATGACTACATCGTCAAACCCTTCTCCGCTCAAGAGCTGCTGGCGCGGGTGCGGGCCGTGTTGCGGCGGGCGGAACGGCAGCAGGCCGACGCCTTCCACGAGCCGATCTTTCAGCACAAAGAGCTGACCATTGATCTGGCCCGGGCTCAGGTCTCCTCCGGCAACACCGAGGTGATGCTGACCGCCACCGAGTACCGGCTGCTGCAGACGCTGGCAGCTTCGATGGGCCGCGTCCTGACCGCCGATGAACTGCTGACGACCGTGTGGGGCCCGGAGTACAAGGACGACAAGGAGATCCTCTGGGTGTGCCTGAGCCGACTGCGGCAGAAGATCGAGCCCGACCCCAAGAGCCCGATCCACATTGTCACCCGGCAGGGCATCGGCTACCTGATGCCGGGTGCGGAGGCCGCCGCTCCCGGCGCCGCCTGAGATGACCGAAAACCCCCGCCAGGCCCAGAATATCCTGGTGATTGAGCCCGACCCGGGCTCGGCCGCCTATCTCGACAAGCTGCTCAAACGGGCCGGGTACCAGGTCAGCTTGTGCTCGACCGGGAAGGACGGGCTGATCAAGGCCTGGCGTGACCAGCCTGACATCATCGTGCTCGAGCTGGATCTTCCCGATGTCGACTCGCTTGAGATCGTCCGCCGCCTGCGGCGGGACCCGCGCACCGAGCGCAAGACGATCATCAGCCTGACGGCCCGCAGCCTGCCCGAGGACGCCGTCGCCGGGCTCGAGGCCGGGCTGGACTACTACATTCTCAAGCAAGCCGATTCGATGGATGTGCTGTTTCGCTACCTGCAGCGGGAACGCCCAGCCTCAGGCACCGGCCCGCTGGACATCACCACCCGCGCCGGCACGGTGATTGCCTTCATCAGCGCCAAGGGCGGGGTCGGGACATCCTCGCTGTGCCTGAACATCGCCAGCGCCATCGCCCGCCGTCGGCCGTCGGGCCAGGTCGGGGTGGTCGATCTGACACTGCCGATGGGCACGCTGGCCGCCATCAGCGGCGCGGCGACCGAGATCGATGTCGTCGATGCTACCCACTTTGAGCCCTCTACCCTGACGCCGGATCTGCTGCGCAAACAGATGCCCGCCCTACCCGGCTGGGGATTCAGCATTCTGCCGGGAACGCTTTCCCCCTCGCGGGCGCCCGACCTGCGGCCCGACCGGATTGCGCCCTTGCTGCAGTCACTGCGGGCGGCCTTTGCCGTGAGCGTGATCGATCTGGGGAGAACCCTCTCACGCCTATCGCTGTACGTCCTGTCGCAGTCGAGCGTGATTGTCATCGTGATGAGCCCCGAGGCTGTGGTAGCCATGAGCACCCACGCCCTGTTGGACCATCTGGCGGAGCAGCACATCAACCCGCGTCGGCTGTTCCTGCTCAGCAACCGGCCGAACGGCACGGAAGACCTGACCGGCCAGCCGCTCGAGGACGTTGTCGGCCGCCCGATCGATATGGGCTGGCTGCACGTCGGCCGCAACCTGAGCTTGGCCAACTCCAGGCACGCGCCGTACCACCTGCGGTTCCCGGAAGACACGGCCACGTTGATGCTCGAGGACATCGCTTCGGCGATCCTGGACAAGGCCGGCCGCGAAGGTGTACCCGGCCTGCATGCATGACATTTGCGCCGGGCGCGGCCCGGCAATTGCACTATAATCACCTCAGCCTTCGGCCAGGAGGAGCATCAGCATGTCCAAGCAGACCCATCAGCTGCGTGCCAAGATGGTCGGAGCCATGCTGCGGGAAGCCCGGGTCGGAGCCGGCTTGAGTCTGAAGGACGCGGCCGCAGCCGTCGGGGTCTCGAGCGGCGTTCTTTCGTCCTTTGAATTCGGCCGCAAGCCGATCTCGCTGCCGGAACTCGAGCTTCTGGCCTACACCTACGATCTCTCGCTGCGGCATTTCTCAACCCCGGAGAAGTTCGCCAAGCGCACTCAAGCCAAGGTCAACGCGGCCTTGCTGCTGTCCCTGCGCCACCGTCAAATCGCGGCCGCCCTAGCCAAGCAGCGTCAGGCCGCCGCTGTCAGCCAGCGTGAACTGGCCGACAGCGTCGGCATCACCCTGCCCCGCTTGAGATCCTACGAAAAAGGCAACAAGCCGATCCCTTTCCCCGAACTGGAGCTGATCGCCAGCCGCCTGGGCATGTCGGCCGAAGCCTTCATCGATCAGCAACCCCCGATCGGAGATTGGGACAGCGCCAAGCGCACCTACGAATACGTTTTTGAGCTGCCGGTCGAGCTACGGCAGTTCATCGCTACGCCCGCCAATCAACCGTATCTGCGCCTGGCAATGCGCCTCTCCAAGGTCCCGGTCGACCGCCTGCGGACCGTCGGCGAGGGCCTGATCGACATCACCCAGTGAGCCCGCTGGAAGGCTCGGCCGTCGAGCTGGCGCGGGCCGCGATGCTCGCCTATCAGCGAGGCGAGATGTCCACCGCCGAGCACGGGTTCCGCGCCGCATCCCAGCAGTTCGCCCAGAACGGCGAAGAGCTGCAGGCAGCCGAAGCCGCCAACAACCTGTGCGTGGTGCTGCTCCAGGCCGAGCGCCCTCATGAAGCCCTGGAGTGCGTGCGCGAAACGCCGGCCATCTTCGAGCACCACCAGAATCTCGCTCTCGCCGCCCAGGCCTACGGGAATCTGGGATCGGCCCAGGAGGGCTGCGGCCGGCTGCCCGAAGCCGAGGCCGCCTATCTGCGCTCCCTCGATCTGTTTCGGTCGTTGCGGGACAGCGAGGGCGAGTCCCTCATCTTGCAGCGTCTTGCCCAGGTGCAGCTGCGGCAGGGCCAGCCGATCGGGGCTCTGGCTAGCATGCAGGCCAGCCTGGAGGCCGCACCCCGCCGCGGAGTGATCCAGCGCTGCGTCCGCCGCCTGCTCTCCCTCCCAGGCCGATACCTCTCAGGCTAACCGGAGGGAGAGTGCCCCCGTTTCTCCGCAGCACCGGACAGCGCCTAACGGTTTCCCCCACCACCCCGGCGGACAGACAAGACCTGGAGCGCCTGCTCGACGCAGCTCGCTGGCGGCACCTCCACCTCGATTGGTTCGACCCGGTGCTGCTCATCGAGGAAGCCCCATTCTTGAAGCTGGCCAACAGCCGGAGCGTGCTCGCCTGCCTGGGATGCCCGCCAGAGTTCCCCCACCGCACCTGGATCCGGGTGTTCGCCGCCGCTGGCGCTGTCGGATTGCAGGAGGCCTGGGATCATCTCTGGCCGGCGACCCTGCAGGCTGCCCAGGCGATCGGCCTGAGGACCTTCGAGGCGCTGGTGACCGCCGCCTGGATGGCGCCCCTCTTGAGCGCGGCCGGCTTTGTCACCTCGGATGAGGTCGTGTTTCTCGAGCGAGATGGAGCCCGGCCGTTGCGAAGGGCTCCGTCGCTGGGCGAGATCCGGTCGGTATCCGCCCAGGACCTCCCGGCGCTGGTCGAGCTCGACGCCCAGGCGTTTCCCGAGTCCTGGCGAATTTCGTGGCGCAGCTTGCAGGCCGCCTGGAGCAGCGCGGCGCACGCCAGCCTGGTCGACTTTGGAGGTGAGATCCTCGGTTACCAGATCACCTCGCTGTCCCCAACCAGCGCCCACCTTTCGCGCCTGGCCGTGGCGCCCGATCGCGCCCGGCAGGGACTCGGGGCGGCGCTGACCCTGGATTCCATGGACGTCCTGAGCCAGATGGGCGCCTCCCGCTGGACCGTCAACACCCAGGCCTCGAACCTTCCGGCACTTGGCCTGTACCAGCGGCTCGGCTTTCGCGAGAACGGCCTGCGCTACCCGGTCTACACTGCGCGGCTGTAGCCTCCTCCACCCCTCTCATCCAGGAAGAGCTACGAGCAGCCCTCCGATCCCAGACCTCCATAGACAAGTCAGCCAGGCTGTGGGAGAATGCTCGAATTCTCTAGTAAGGAGGTCCGATTTCCATGCCTTCACGCAGCGAGATCCGCGAGAAGCGCAACCGGGAACGCAACCGATCACGGATATTTGCCGTGCTGGTGGTGGTCGGCGTAGGGTTGGTCGTCGCCGCCATCTTGATCGTTCCCAATCTGCGGCCCGTTGGCGAGGTGGTCGTCCCCGCTGCATCTCCGCGCCCCAACCCCCAAGGCACCGCCATGGGTGACCCAGGCGCTCCGGTTGTGATCGAAGAGTACTCAGACTTCCAGTGCGCCTACTGCGCCCGGTTCTCGGCCGAGACCGAACCCCGGATCGTGGCGGACTACATCGCGACAGGCAAGGCGTATTTCGTCTACAAGAACTATGCTTTCCTGGGTGGGCCGTCCGCCGATGCGGCGGAGGCCAGCCTGTGTGCGGCGGATCAGGGTAAGTTCTGGGAATACCACGACATCTTGTTCGCCAATCAGAATGAAGGCGATCCACGCGCCTTCTCCGAGGCGCACCTTGAGGCGTTTGCCGAAGCCATCGGCCTCGACAGTACCGAGTTCGGCGCCTGCCTCTCCGACAACCGGCAAATGGACCAAGTGCGCCAGGAATACGCCGACGGCTCAGCCCTGGGCGTGAATTCCACGCCGACCTTCTTCGTCAACGGGAAGCAGGTGTCCGGGGCGCAGCCTTTCGAGGTGTTTCAGGCCGAAATCGAGGCCGCCCTAGCCGGCGGGTAGGAGTTAGCCTAACCCGGCCCGCTCGGGTGGCGGCATCCTGTGGTTGGCCGCCGGGCGCGAGCCAGACGGGGATCGGCCTCCGACCTCCTGGAGTACCTGACTGCAATTCTTTGGCGACTATCTGGCAAGATGCCGGGCTTCTAGCCCGGCATCTTGTTGCTGAGCCGCCACCGCTTCAACAGCGGGAGCTTCCGGCTTCCCCAATGCCAAGTCAGCCTCTCGGGCGATAGATCCTCGGCCAGGCGTAGCGCTTCGGTTCAGCCGGCAAGCAGGCTCACGGCCCACACCAAGAGCGGCGCCACGATCAATCCCGGCAGCAGGTTGCCGGTGCGGACCTTCTTCAGTTCCAGTAAGCTCGAGACCGCCAGCGCCATCAGCAGGATTCCACCGACGGCGGTCATCTCGGCCACCATGGCGTTGCTCAGCAGGCCCCCGGCCGATCCCGCCAGAAAGGTGAGTCCCCCCTGGTAGACCAGGATGGTGAGCGCAGAAAACAGGACGCCCACGCCAAGGGTGGAGGCAAGAGCGATGGCTGCGAAGCCGTCCAAGACAGATTTGACGGCCAACAGTTGGATGTCCCCGGAAAGACCGGCCTGCACCGAGCCCAGGATGGTCATCGGGCCCACACAGAACAGCAGGCTGGCGGTCATGAAGCCTTCAACAAAGCGGGCACTCCCGTCAGACCCTGTCACGCCACGATGAAATCGCGCCTCCAGGCTCGCCCCGATCCGCTGCAGCCCATCCTCAATGCGCCACCACTCGCCCAGCACCGCCCCAAGCAGCAGGCCCCCCAAGGCATAGAGGGGGTTGGTTGTCTGCAGGAACATGCCTACTCCGAGGGCGAATGTGAACAAACCGAGGGAGTGCACGACCGTCTCTCGGAGCCTCGCCGACAAGCGGGCGCCGAGCACCAGCCCCAGGACGCCGCCGATCAGGACCGTCGCCACGTTCAACACAGTGCCGGCCATGAGCTAACCGGTCTTGGCCATCGTAGGCCGATCGCGGCCGGCGAAATGCGACTCACGCAGCTCGAGCAGGAAGCAGACTGAGGACAACCGGTTCAGGTACCGGAGGATCTCGGGATTGGCCAGCTGTTGCTCATGGGTCATCCTGGCCACCAGGCGCTCGGCCCGGCGGACGACCGTGCGGGCCAGCGCCATGGCGGCGCCGACAGGCGAGTCGCCCGGGACGACGAATCCCTCGATCGCGGGCAACCCACTCTCGAGATCGAGCGCCTGCTGTTCCAGCCAGGCGACCCGGGAGGCATCCATCACCCGAAAGCGCTGCGCCTGGTCCGGAGTTGCTGCGGCTTCGGCCATGACGTGGTACAGGTCGCGCTGCAAGGCAAGGATCAACTCGGCGGTGCGTGGATCGGTAGACAGGGCTCTAGCCAGGCCGAGGGCCGCGCTGGCTTCATCCAGCGTCCCGACCATCTCCGGGCGCGGATCATACTTCGCCACCCGGCCTTCACCGAGAATTCCGGTGTAGCCATCATCCCCTTGGCGGGTGAAGTAGGAAGACATACGGCGATTATAGTGCTTGTTGGCGGGACACTCCGATTGCTGTAAACTGTCGATGGTGCCCGGGGCGGAGTGAGGGGGAAACCATGCTCCGACAAGCTGCGCCATTCTTGGGCGGTGTCTTCAGCGGCCTGCTCGCCTCAGGCCTGCTGTTTCTGCTGCTCTCTCCCCCTCGCGGCCACCCTATCGATCTTGAACCACCGCCCAGCCCGGCGCCGCTGCGAGTCCACGTCAGCGGTGCCGTTGCCCACCCCGGTGTAGTCAGCCTCCCGGCCGGTTCGATTGTCGCCGAGGCCGTCCAGGCCGCCGGCGGCCCCACGGACCTGGCGCGCAGCCAGGCCCTCAACCTGGCCGCCCCCGTGCGGGATGGCGAGATGGTTGTCGTTCCCGGCTCCGGTTCCGACCCACAGCCAGCAGCCGATCCGGCCGCAACGACCGGCTCCGCCCCCTCAGGACAGATTCCTCTGAACAGCGCCTCGGCTGCCGAGCTGGACCTGCTCCCCGGCATCGGGCCCAGCCTGGCGAATGCGATCATCGAGTTTCGCCAGGCGCACGGGCCGTTTCAGTCAGTCGAGGAATTGCTGGAGGTCCCGGGGATCGGGCCGGCCAAGCTGGCGGCCATCCGAGATCTGGTCGCCTGCCGCTGAGGCGGGACCGATGGAGGATTGCGCCGCAGCCTCGAAGGCGAGAGGCTCAGGTATAATCCTGCGCCATGCCGGAACTCCCCGAAGTGGAGACCATCGCCCGTCACCTCCGCCTTGGACATCAGGGTGCCCCAGCTTTGCCCGGTCAGAGCATCGCTGAGGTGAGTGTGCGCTGGCCCCGGCACATTGCCGAGCCGTCGCCGGGCGTCTTCCGCCGCCGAATTCGGGGGCAGACTATTCAGACCGTCCTTCGGCGCGGCAAGTACCTCGTGCTCCCCCTCTCCGACACCTGCTTGCTGATCCATCTGAAGATGAGCGGGGATCTCGGACTGGCCCGTGCCGGCAGCGAGCCGGGGCGCTTCGACCGGACGGTCCTTCATCTGCAAAGCGGTTGGGAGCTCCGCTTCAGCGATTCCCGCAAGTTCGGAAGGCTCTTCCTGGTCGCCGATCCTTCCAGCCGGCTTGGGAGGCTGGGGCCGGATCCGTTGGACGACGCCTTCACCTCCGAGATCCTTCACGCCCGCCTGCTCGCCCGCCGCCGCCGGCTCAAGCCGCTCCTGTTGGATCAGGGCTTCGTCGCCGGGCTCGGGAACATCTACACGGATGAGGCCCTGCACGTTGCCCGGCTGCATCCCCTTCTCCCCAGCCACCTCCTTGGCACGGAGGATGCACACCGTCTGTGGGCGGGAATCCGGGAAACGCTGAACGAGGGCCTGCGGCGGAATGGGGCTAGCATCGACTGGGTGTATCGGGGCGGCGAGTATCAAAATCACTTCCGCGTCTACCAGCAGACGGGGAAGCCGTGTCCGGTCTGCGGCACGCCGATCCAGCGGATCCCCGTCGCCCAACGCAGCAGCCACTACTGCCCGCGCTGCCAACCCGAGCCTCGAGGTGTCGGATGACCACAACTTTGATCTTTGGGGTTCTGTTGATTGTGGCCGGGATAGCCTTTGCCATCCTGGCCTACGCCCTTCTCACCAACCGGCGCGGTGAGAGTCCTGCTGGGACTGACGGGGCGCAGCCCGAGGCGGAGGCAGTCTCCGCCCCGGAACCCGAACCGGTAGCCGCCCCGGCGGTGCCGCCTCCGGCAACCGCTGCGGTTGAGACGGTTGTCCCTCCACCCTCGCCGCCGGTGCCACCCGTGAGCGCCACCCCCGCGCCGCGGACGTTCGATGTCGCCCGCTTGATGCGGGACGAGGTGTCCGGCGCCCTGCTCATCGCGGTGGGACCTCGGACGTATCGCACGGTCGACGAGCTGCGGGCGTCATCGGATTGGCCGCGCCTGGAGGCCGCCGCCCGGGATCTTCAGGCCTGGTTCACCGTCGCCCCACGCCCCAAACCTCCGGCGGAGCGCCGCCCGGAGGAAGCCTCACCCCGCTCCGGCAGCATCCTTGACCAGCTCAATGCCATCCTCGTGCGAAAGCTGGCCCAGGCGCCTGAGCTGCCGCAAGGCGTGCGCCTGGCACCCAGCCCGGAAGGCGGCGTGCGAGTGATGATCGGCCTGCAGGCGTATCCGCTGGACGAGGTTCCGGACGCTAAGGTCAACCAGCTGATCCGTGAGTCGGTCAGCGAATGGGAGAATCAGGTGTGAGACCGGGTATCGGCGGGGCAACGACCTTCCACCGGCCGGCTTCTCGCTCCAGACGGCCAATCGGCAGCTCAGGATCGTGCTCGAAGAACAGCCAGGCTCCGGTTTCGGCGGCCCAGGCCTGCCAGCGCTCCTTGGTGGCAATGCTCTCCAGCGGAAGGACATCGTAGGCCGTCACCCACCCGATTCGCTCAAAATGGGCGGCGTAGCTGGCCATATCGCCGACGTACAGCCCCCGCCATTCGCCGGATTCGAGCACCACCGACTGGTGGCCGCGGGTGTGTCCCGGCGTGACCACCAGCCGAACTTGATCCGTCAATTCCTGGTCCCCATGTAGCAACTCAAGCTGCCCGGTTTCGAGCAGCGGCATGTAGTTCTCACCGAAGTACGTGCCTCGAGTGCGAGCGTCCGGGTTCACCGCTTCGGCCCACTCCAGGCGCTGCACCAGGTAGGTCGCTCGGGGGAAAACCGGCCCCAGGCGCCCGTCCTGTATCCGGGTGTTCCCGGCACAGTGATCGGCGTGCAGATGGGTGTTGACCACGATATCGACGTCATTCGGATGAACGCCCAGGCGCTTCAAGCCATCAATCAGGCCGCCAGTGGAGCGTTCGAGGCGCCATCGCTGGACCTCCTCTGGCCTCAATCGGTCACCCAGGCCGGTGTCGACCAGAATCGTCATCCCACGGGCACGCACGAGCATGCAGTTGAGCGACATGGGGACTGCGTTCTGCTCATCCGGGTCGAAGTAGGATCGGTACAGCGCGCGCGGCGTCAGGCCAAAGGCCCCGCCGACATCGACGCGCACCTGGCCGTCACTGACCAGATAGACTTCCAGATCGCCGAACCGCACCCCGCGTTCACTCCGGAAGAAGTCGGGTCAGGCTGCTGCCAGCAGCGCCGGCTGCAGCTCCGTTTCCAGGCGCATTTTCTCACGATTGGGGAGGAAGCTGGCCTGGACAGCAGTCAGGACCAGCCCTGCCAGGCTCACCATCGATAGCCCGAGCCGGGTCACTGCCCGGCCGTACTCATCGCTGAGCTGAACCCCGCACACCGAAGGATCATCGGTGTTTAGGGTCACCTGAAGCCCAGCCTCGATCATCCTGGGCAGGGGGTGATCCTCAAGACGGGCCACAACCCCCGACAGCAGGTTGCTGGTCAGACAGACCTCGAAGCAAGTCCGGCGCTCGACGGCCATCGCGACCAGACGCTCGTCCTCCAGGATGCGCACGCCGTGGGCGATTCGGTCGGCCTGCATTGCGTTCAGCGCGTGCTCGACGCTTGCCGCCCCGGTCCACTCACCGGCGTGCACCGTCAGGCCGAGGCCAGCCTGCTTGGCTTGGAGGAAGATCGACCGAAATGGCTCCGCTGGGAATTCGACCTCGTTTCCGGCCAGGTCAAGACCGACGACGCCTCGACCCATCCAGGAACAAGCCGTTTGCGCCACGTGCTCCGCCTCTTCGACGGGGTCGTGACGGTTGACGCTGGGGATCAGGCTGACTGAGAGGCCATGCGCCCGGGCGGCTTCGGCGGCGGCGGCGATCACCCACGAGAATACCTGCTCGATGGGGAAACCCCGCCGCCGTGCCAGGCTTGCCGGGGAGAAACGCAGCTCCAGATGGCGCACCCCGTCCCGGGCAGCGTCCTCGATGGCCTCCCGCGTGATGCGGTCGATCAGCTCTGGCGAGCCATATAGCGCCCTCAAGGTGTCGAACTTCCCAAGGAAGTTCTCCCAATCGCGTCGTTCGTGGCCATTGACCCGGACAGCCGCTGCAAGCCGGGCTTCGCTCCACTCGGGAAACAGCCCATCGAGGCGAGCGACCTCGAGGACCGTCCCCATCCGCACGGAGCCCTCCAGGTGCCGATGGAGTTCTACTTTGGGCAGGTTGATGAGAGATGCCAGGAATGGGTCGGACGGAAGCGCCAAGGTTCGCCCTTTCGGAAGCAGCGGCTGTCGCCGCTGCACGAACCTAGGCTATCACAGCCGCCTCACGGGCCGTATTGGGAGGAAGGTCCCGGCCGGGGACGACTGACGTGCAGTACGGGCGTCCTAGACGGGCAGCGGGCCGACAGGCGCGACCGGCGCCGGCGGGGAACGCCGCCCTCAGTGGCGGCGGCGCTTGCGCTTGCCGAGCTGCGGGATAGCTTGTGCTCCCGGGGCGGATCCCTCGGGGCTGGCGGCGGGGCGGCCACCATCAAGAGCCGCCGAAGCCGAGGCGGGAGCCTGCATCCGGAACACCCGTGAGGCCACCCCGGCCCGGATGTCGTGCATCAGTTGGCGGAACATGTCCGAGGCCCGGCTCTTGTACTGGACGAGCGGGTCACGCTGGCCGTAGGCTTCCAGCCCGATCGAGGTCCTCAGGGCTTCCATCTGGGTCAGATATTCCACCCACAATCCGTCGCCGACAGAAAGGATCAGCCGGCGGTACGCCTGGCTGGCGATCAGCCGGCCCAGGAGGGGGGCGGCCGCCTGGCGGACTTCGGACGGCCAGGTTGAGACCGGTGTCGCTGGCAGGGCTTGGGCCCCGCCGATCTCGCCGGCCTTGCGAAGCAGGTCGGCTTGCTCCTCGGAGGCCTCGTCGGCGCTTGGATCCGCCATACGCCGAAGCTCGTTGGCGCCAAGCGAGGCGTACAGCGCCTCATGAGCGCCCGCCAGGTGGGAGATGATGTCATCGGTCAGCGGCCCCGAGTCTTGGAAGGGGAGCAGCTCGACGGCAAAGAAGGGATACATCAGGCGCGCCACAACCACCGACCGCTTCTGGTGTGTGCGGCGGTCGAAGAACCCACGCTGGCCATAGCTCATCCGAACCAGCAGCCGGATGCGGAGCGCCGGGTCAGCCGGATCGCCCTGGGCGAGCCAGCCATCCAGGTCGCGCTGCAGATCGCCCAGGGTCTCCTGCTGTCTGCGCTGCCACAACTGCTGCAGGGCCTGGCGCAGTTGATCCTCGGCCTGGTCCCAGTCGATCGGGGCTTTGAGGCCCGCCTCTAGTCCCAGGCTCTCGCCAAGCCGACGTTCCATGGCCTGCAGCACGCCGGCCCAGGCGCGGATCCCAATGCTGGCCTCGACCAGATCAGGGAGCATCCGCTGCAGGCGTTCGGGATCATCACGCAGCTGGTCCAATCCGGCCTGATCGAGCTGCAGCCGCAACCCGGCAACTCGCTCGATAGTCTGAACCAGCAGCCGGGGGTCCAACTCCTTGTCTTGCTCCTCGGCCTCAAGCAGCACGCCCTGCACCGCCAGCTCGGCCTCTTCGACGCGCTGCTTGACCTGCGTCTCCAGCCGGGTGAGAGTGCTGTCCATGATTTCGTCCAGCGCTTTCACTAGGTGTGCGTGTTGCCCGTCCAGCGATCGGCGGGCGATGTCGAGCAGCCCGGCCTTAAGTTCCTCGGCAGACTGCGCCGCTGCCAGGGAGTCCTTCAGCAGCCGGAGCATGTAAGACGGATAGGGATCGTGCGACTCGAGGTTCAGGGTCGGCTGGGTTTCCTCGAGCCAGGCCAGCAGCCGCCAGGGACCCTCGTCGTCCGCCAGGGCGGCCGTGATGTGGCGCTCGACCTCGGCGGCCTCCATTTCCTGGATATCAGGGGTCAGGTCGTGTTTGGCGAACACCCGATTGCGCAGGCCGTAGTACACCTCCCGCTGGTTGTTTAGGACATCGTCGTACTCTAGCAAGTGCTTGCGCGTATCGAAGTTGGCACCTTCCACCCGGGTCTGTGCCTGTTCAATCGTCTTGTTGACGATCGAATGGGCGATCGGCACGCTGTCATCGATGTTCAGCCGCTGCATCAGGGAGGCGACCTGCTGGCCGCCGAACAGACGCATCAGCTCGTCCTCCAACGAAAGGAAGAACTGCGAGGAGCCTGGATCTCCCTGGCGGGCGGCGCGGCCGCGCAGCTGGTTGTCGATGCGGCGCGCCTCGTGACGCTCGGACCCGAGGACGTGCAGCCCGCCCACAACCTTAACCCGCTTCTCCTCAGCGATGAACTGGCGGAACAGCTCAATCTCCGAATCGTAGATCCCGAAGCTGTCGGGGCCGATGCGGTCCAGCGCCTGCAGGCGCTCCTCCATGTTCAGACTCTCAGGATCCTCGATGCCCGCGCGCCGCAGCACGCGGTTGACCGCCGCCAGGACTTCCTCGGCGATCTCGCCCCCGAGCTTGATGTCTACGCCACGCCCGGCCATGTTGGTGGCGATGGTGACCGCGCCCAGCGCCCCGGCTCCAGCGATGATGCCCGACTCTTCGTCGTGCTTCTTTGCGTTTAGCACCGCATGCCGGATCCCGCCCTCCAGGGCCTGCAGCAGACGCGGTGCATCCTCCTCGGCCAGCCCGAGCGCCTCCCGCAGCCTGTCGATGTTTTCGGGACGGGTCGGGTTTGGCACCACGTTCAGGTCTTTGGCGATCGGGCGGATCACCGCCGCCGTCAGGTCATCCAGCGGTTGATGCAGCGGCAGGAGCGCCTCCACCCGGGTGGCCGGATCGGAGATCTCGTGCTGGCGCAGATACAGCTCGCGCAGCAAGACGGCCATGGCCATGCGCTGGAGCGGCTCCGACCGCAGCCGGGCAGACAACCGCTCGGACAGCTCGACCGAGGTCGTGCCGACCAGCAGGGGCTGGCCGCGCACATGCCGCGTCAGGATCTCCTGGGCGATCGACCGCAGCTTGGACTCCTCGGTGCGAAAGACCAGGTCTGGGTAGTCCTTGCGGCGCCAGAACGCCGGGGATTTCTCGGGGTCGTCCTTGCGGGTGAAGTAGCTAAATCGGGAGCCGTCCTCGCGGTAGTCGACCTCCAGCAGGTCGCTGTCGGGGCGAGTGGCAATGAACTCCAGGTTGGTGGGCAGCGGGACGACATCGACCTTGTAGATCTTGTTGAATTCTTCGGCTTCGGTGAGGGCCGTGCCTGTCATCCCGGCCAGTTTGCGGTACATGCGGAAGTAGTTCTGCAACGTGACGGTGGCGTAGGTGACATTCTCCTCGCGCACCTTGACGCCTTCTTTGGCCTCGATCGCCTGATGCAGACCATCGGACCAGCGCCGGCCGGCCATCATCCGCCCCGTGAACTCATCGACGATGATCACCCGGCCGGCCTGAACCACGTAGTTCTTGTTGCGCTTGAACAGGTGCTCGGCTCGCAGCGCCTGCTCCAGGTGGCCGAGCAAACGGGCCTGCTCCGGCGCGATGTCCTCCGGACGGTCCGGATCGCGCAGGGGGGTCCCCAGCAGCTGGTCGATGTTCACCTCGCCGGCCTCGGTCAGCACAATCGTTCGGTTGCGCTCGTTGACCTCGAAGTCTTCCGGGCGCAGCTGGCTGACCACCCGGGCCATCTGCTCATACAGCTGGGGGTCTTCGTGCGAGGGGCCGGAGATGATCAGCGGGGTTCTGGCCTCATCGATCAGGATGTTGTCGACCTCGTCCAGGATGGCGTAATGGTGGCCGCGCTGCGAACGCCCCTCCAGGGAGATCGCCATGTTGTCCCGCAGGTAGTCGAAGCCGAACTCGTTGTTCGTGCCATAGGTGATATCGGCGGCGTAGGCCTGCTTGCGATCTATCAAGCGCAGCTGGTGCACGTCCTCCTGAGCGGAGGTGCGCTCGGGATCGAACAGAAACGCCTTGCGCCCGTGCTCGGTCCGCTCCGCCTCTTGCAGCACGCCTACTTGCATCCCGAGGGCGTGGAAGATCGGCCCCATCCAGCGGGCATCGCGGCGGGCCAGGTAGTCGTTGACCGTCACCAGATGCACGCCCAGCCCATTGAGGGCGTTCAAGTACATGGGCAACGTCGCCACCAGCGTCTTGCCCTCGCCGGTGCGCATCTCGGCGATCTTGCCTTCATGCAGGATGATGCCGCCGACGAGCTGGACATCGAAGTGCCGCAGCCCGACCGTTCGGACCGAGGCTTCCCGGACGGCAGCGAAGGCCTCGGTCAACAGGGACTCATGGCCTTCGCCCGCTTCAACCCGCCGACGGAATACCTCGGTCAAGCCGCGCAACGCCTGATCGCTGAGGGAGCGCATCCGGGGTTCGAGGGCGTTGATCTGGTCAACCTGATCTGCGTGCCGCGCAAGCTGGCGGCGGATTGGATCGCCGCCAACGATCTTGCCAATGTTCTTCAACATGGAAATGGACCTCGGGCGCGCATTATAGCATGCGCCTCTCGCGGCCAGATCGCCAACACCGGGGCGCGAGAGAGAACCTGCACCGGCTTGCGCCTCGCCGGCAGAGGGCTATGATGTCTGCCGGGCACTTGCCCCGACTGGCACCTCAATCATGGCTCCCTCCCGCCGCGCGGTACCACCCTTCAGCCTGGTCTTCCCCGCAGTCGTGCTGGCGGCGGGGCTCGCCGGCTGTCGTCCGGCCGCCCC
>JALHUE010000323.1 GCA_022866145.1 Anaerolineales bacterium
CCCGCACCGGCCGACTGGGGTTGGGCGATTGCGGCCGGTATCTCAGGTGCGATCGGGGTGACCGCCCTGTATCGAGGCCTGGCGATGCGGGCGGCGGCAATCGTCGCCCCGACGGCCGCCGTTGTAGGGGCGGCCGTACCGGTCGCGGCCGGCCTCGTGGTCGAAGGGCTTCCCAGTCTGGCCCAGGCCCTCGGATTCGCTACAGGCAGCCTTGGGATCTGGCTGGTTTCGGCTTCGCCAGGTTTGGGATTCGGTGAGCGACGGCAAAGCCTGTGGCTGGCGATCGGTGCGGGGATCTTCATCGGAGGGTTCCTGGTGATGATCGCGCAGGTGAGTGACGCCAACGTTTTCGGCCCGTTGGCAATTGCCAAGGCGACCGGCACGCTCGTGGCGGTCCTGGTGCTGCTGTCGATGCGAACTGCCATGCCCTCCTTGACGGCCCACCCGCTGGCGCTCCTGGCGGGGGTGCTCGACGCCGGCGGGAATGTGCTCTTCGTCCTGTCCTCCCGCTTCATTCGGCTGGATGTGGCGGCTGTGCTCTCGGCGATGGCTCCGGCCATGACCGTCGTGCTATCGGCGGCGATTGTGCGAGAGGCCGTTTCCCGCTGGCAGGTTCTCGGCGTATTGTTGTGTCTGTCGGCCATCGTGCTCCTCGCGTTGTGAATGCATGATCCCTGCCTAGCGAGCTCCCTTGAGGCCCGATGACTCAGACTGCGAAGGCGGCTCGAGTCGGATCGGGCCAACCAGGAGCGGCCCGCCCGGAATTGGGCGGAATGCGTCGCTCGAGAAGGAGGTTATAGGGTGTCTGCCGCCTGGATGGCGAACGAGTATGCCTGCAGGCGAGGTCCGGATCAGTGGCTCGTCGTCGAGAATTCAGACCAGACGCGCCCCGAAGTTGCCGGGTGACCGGACAGGACTCGAGGGGCACGCACAGGGGAGGACCACGGCAGGTGACTGATGGCAAGCGGGATGTGGTATCGTAGCCCGTTGGGCGGCATCGAGAGGACGGCCGCCCAGTCACGGCCAAGCCTGGGGCCAACTGGCGCCCGCCCGGATCCAGGCCGGCATCTGCTCCGTCCGCCCCGGTCTTCCCCGCCTGTCGCCGACCCGGGAGAACCTGAGGGGCTCGGCTGGACGTGGCACCCCTGGGGATCTCACGAGACGGATGTGGAGTGAGACATGCTGGATGAGCAGCCGCAACCAACGGGCGAGGCCTCGCCGGGCACAGAGATGTACACCCTGGTGGAGCGACTGTTCCCGATCTGCCGCAGTATCACCGGAAACGGGGTTCGGGAATCGCTCGGCATCCTCGCCGAGTTCCTGCCGCTGGAGATCACTGAGGTAGCTTCCGGGACCCCCGTCTTCGATTGGGTCGTGCCGCGCGAGTGGAATATCCGTCAGGCCTACATCGAGGATCCTCAGGGCCGCCGCATCGTCGATTTCCATGCGAACAACCTGCATGTCGTCGGATACTCCATCCCGGTGGATGCCCGCCTTTCGCTGGAAGAGCTCCAGCCGCATCTGCACTCGCTGCCGGAACTGCCGCAAGCGATCCCGTATGTCACTTCGTACTACGCCGAGCACTGGGGCTTCTGCCTGTCGCATGTCCTGCGCGCCAGCTTGCGCCCGGGAAGCTATCACGTCGTGATCGACAGCGAGCTGACCGAGGGCAGCCTGACCTACGCCGAGTGTCGCATCCCGGGCAGCACGCCCGAGGAAATCCTGCTCTCCACCTACATCTGCCATCCTTCGATGGCCAACAATGAGCTCTCCGGCCCGGCGGTGACTGCGTTCCTGGCGCGCTGGCTGCTGGAAGCACCGCGACGATACTCCTACCGGATCGTCTTCATCCCGGAGACGATCGGATCGATCACCTACCTGAGCCGAAACCTGGAAGCGATGCGGCGCAACACGTTGGCGGGTTTCAACATCACCTGCGTCGGCGATGAGCGTGTCTACTCCTACCTACCTTCGCGCACCGGCGACCGTCTTGCCGATCGCGCTGCCTTGCACACGCTGCGCCACACGCACCCGGACTTCGTGCGCTGGACCTATCTCGATCGAGGGAGCGACGAGCGCCAGTACTGCAGCCCCGGAGTCGACCTGCCGGTGGTGAGCATCATGCGTAGCAAGTACGGCTCGTACCCGGAGTACCACACCTCGCTCGACAATCTGGAGCTGGTCACCCCCGCCGGCCTCGCCGGCAGTTTCCAGCTCCTGCGCCAGTGCCTCACGACACTCGAAGTCAACCGAATCTACCGGGTGACCACGCTGGGTGAGCCGCAGCTTGGCAAGCGTGGCCTGTATCCG
>JALHUE010000324.1 GCA_022866145.1 Anaerolineales bacterium
GCCAGATCAGAAGGCCCAACAGGGCTTGCCACCATATCAGCTTGGCGAAGGCGATCGTGAATAGCCAGCCTATGAACCAGAAGATACCTACTCCTGCGTCAACGTGCCCGGAAACCTTCGATGTCTGTGATGTCATTCGGCTATGCCTCCTTTGGGAAGAACCGGTGTGCGGAAGCGAGCGTCTGGCGCGACCCGTGCGGCTTCGGCACAAGGCGGCGCGCAGTCGTCAGCGGACCATGTGCCGCGCCCTACATCACCGAAGTCGCCCGTCGATCGATCCCGCAAATCAAACCCTTGCGCAAGGGGTCGACATTGAGACGCTGAACGAAGCCGAGCTAGCCCGCTCGGCGGCTCGGGCTTGGTTCCTTCATTCTATGGCAACCGGGCTGGCCGAGCACCGTCGCATTTCCGGCCGCCAGCCGGGTCAGCATCAGCGAGTTGTTGGACCGCTCCTAGCAGCGGAGACTCGCTGCTTGGCCGAACCCTCCGGTGGCATCTGCTCAACGGTCTTCCAGAACTCTGCCTCGCCCAGCCCCTTCCCTTGGCGAATGCTCCGGCGGGCACGTTCAATGCGGGCCAGGAACTTGGGGGATCGCAGGAGGACGAGGGTCTCCAGATCGTCCTCATCCTTGGGCGCAATGAGCACGGCGACCGCCTTGCCGTTGCGCGTGATCACCACCGGCCCTTCGGTCTCAGAGCTATCGACATAGGCGCTCAACTTGGCCTTCACCTCTGCCAGCGATGCGATCTTCATCTCCCGTACTCCTCTCTACCGATGCGCAGCACGTCCCGATCCTTGACGCCAATTGCCAGGATGGTCACGACAAGGGCTTCCTCGTCGACTTCGTAGAACACGCGGAATCGGTTCTTGGGACCGAGGCGCAGCTCCCAGTGTGCATCATAGGGCTCCGGAAGATCAACCAGGGCCTTGCGATTCCGGGCCTCGACTTGCGGATTGCTCTTCAACTGCGCCGCGATCTCACGACGCAGGAGGGAGTGGTACTTGCGCTCAACCGCCCGGAGGTCCAGCACCACCTCGGGAGCGAAGATGAGCGCAAAGCGTCGCGCCGGACCCATGACTAGAATTATAGTCGCAATTCGGGTGGTGTCAACCGAGGCCTGGCCGATCATTCAGACAGCGGCCCAATGGCCTCGAGCTTCGCGAAGCACCCCCTGGGGAAGCCGCTCGGCGGCTTGGGCTGGACCCATTCTCGCGCCGGTCAGACGGCAGACGATCCCCCTTCTCTTTTCGCCCGCCAGGCGAGTCGGCTTCCCTGGCCTCCCGAAGGACATCGGGACGATGTGCGGCCTGGGCAGGCAGCGAGTTGTCGGGCGGCCCACAAGATGGGAGAGCCAACAAGGTCCGTGCAGTGATTCACGGCTTGCGGCCAGCCAGCGCCACAACGTTCGTATTCGTGAAGAAGCCGTCTATTGCCGCCGAGCGTTCAAGGCTCGCTTGCCACCGGGAATATTCGTCTTGGTCAATCACCCCAGCGGCTTGCGCCTCTTGAGCCATTTGATCGAGCCGCATGAGCTTTCGAGCCAACGCATAGTCAGTCAGGAACACAGGGTAGACTTCGACAGTGACTTCCAGCAGTCCGTGGCTCCTGAACCGGCGACGTAGTGTGCGTCCTGAGAACGGGTTGTTCATCATCTGTTCGATGTGAAACCGCACTAGCCGTCGCTCAAGCTCGGGTTCGTCGCTGTCTATTGTGAAAGTGGCCCAGTCGCTATCGAGCACAACAACCCAGCCGCCGGGGCGGGTTACGCGAACCATCTCTGCAAACGCGCGCTCGGGGTCGCGCAAGTGCTGGAGCATCCGTTCACTGCGACTTGCGTCGAAGAAGTCAGCCTGCCATGGCAAAGCAGTGGCATCGGCTTGGCGGTGTACTACGCGGGAACTGACGCCTGCAGCTTGTGCACGCTCATTGGCCTGCGCCACCATCTGGGCATCGTAGTCCGCCCCGTAGACCTCGCCGGCTGGGCCGACGAGCTTGCTGATTGCCAGGGTGTCTGAGCCCGGACCACATCCGACGTCCAACACTCTATGGCCAGGCTCCAAGTGCATCAGCTCGTAGCTCCGCCGCTTGCACGGCGCCATCAAGCGTGTCGTGGTGTCCAGGTAGTCAGAATCAACATAGCCTTTTGGTTGTGACATGAAATCACTCCGCTTGTGTGTGGGGTGACCTACCCGATGTTGGAACCAGCATGTTGAAGTCCAAGATCAAGCCGCCCAACGGCCTCGAGCTGGGCCGCGCGGCGGCTCGGGCTTGACACCTTCATTCTAGGGCGACTGCGCCGGCAGGTCACCAGTGCGTTGCCGCCCGCCAGCCGGGGCAGCATCAGCGGGGTGTCAGGCATCGCGAGGGGCCAATTCGGGCTACCCTGCCCGGGCGTAGACCCTTACTTCCTTCTCGAGCCGATTGCCGAGGCGGTCTCGCTCGATTTCCAGATCATAGTGCGACTGCAGGTTAGACCAGAAGGTGTCGCTCATCCCGAAGTAGCGAGCCAACCGCAAGGCTGTGTCCGGGCTGATCGCCCTCTTTCCATGTACGATCTCGTTGATGCGGCGCGGGGGAACACCGATATCCTTCGATAGCCGATACTGGGAGATCTGCATCGGCTCAAGGAACTCCTCCAGGAGGATCTCGCCTGGGTGAACCGGCCTCAGCTTCTTGGCAGCCATTCCTACCTCCCTAGTGATAGTCGACAATCTCGACCTCAAACGCGTCCCGATCTCGCCAGCTGAAGCAGATGCCCCATTGATCATTGATCCGAATACCGTACTGCCCCTGCCGCTGGGCTGAGAGCCTCTCCAGCCGGTTGCCCGGTGCCACGCGAAGGTCAGACAACGAGCCAGCGGCGTGGAGGATAGCCAGCTTCTTCCAGGCAGCACGCTGGAGATCAGGGGAGAAACTGGGCTCGCGCTCCCTGGCGAATACCCTACGTGTGCGCTCGGTGGCGAAGCTGCGTATCATGCGACACCATAATGACGCGTTGCGGTAATAACGTCAAGGGTGAAGGGACAAGTCGACCAGGGATACGCAATGCCTCGAGCTGCTCAGCCTGTTGGATGGGGAAGGCCCGCCTTGAAGCATGCTGGCGGGGAGAGACAGCCGGGTCAGCCTGTCCTGGACGGGCAGTCGCGGGCATCAGCGAAGTGCTGGGCGGCCGCAGCATTCGATGCAGGTCAGTTCAGGCACAGAAGATCGGCGGATGCCTCATGCAAACTTGAAAGGACTTTCCAGTGCAAAATCGGGCAGGCAGTGCTCCTGACTCTCAAGTTCCTGAATGTAGACATTCTCCAGGCCGAGCTGAAGGGCATAGTCCATGACCTGATCGTATTCTTCTTGTGTCAGATTCCGATTGATCCCGGGATACTCGCACGCCCGATGTTGCGGAGAGTACTGCGACATGAGACTGAGGCAAGTGCCCAGAGAAAGATCTGCTAACAGGTCGAGACATCTTCGGCTGTTAGCCAGGTGACCGGGCAACACCAAATGCCGAACCAACAGTCCCCTCAGCGCGATGCCTTCACCATTCATCGTCAGATGGCCCACCTGATCCAGCATCTCTCTCAGAGCCCCCGGAACGTTGTCGGCATAGTCGCTGACGGCAGAGAAGTGCTTCCCCGATCCATTATCCATGTACTTGATATCCGGAAGGTAGATGTCCACCAGACCTCGGATCTGCCGCAGGGTCTCCACGGAGTCATATCCATTGGAGTTGTACACCACGGGGACAGCCAGCCCTTCCCCCTTCGCTACCTCGATCGCCTCGGCCATCTGAAACACCATATGCGAAGGCGAAACGAAGTTGATGTTGTGGGCACCCGCGTTCTGGAGGCGCAACATTTCTGATGCAAGCTCACCTGTGGTCAGAGTTCGGGTGTGGCCTTGCTGCCACTCCTGGCTGATCTGGTAGTTCTGGCAGAATACGCAGCGGAGATTGCATCCAGGGAAGAAGATGGTCCCTGAGCCTCGTGTTCCCGAGATGGGGGGCTCTTCCCCGAGATGTAAACCGGCATGAGCGATCTGAGTCCTGGCGCTGACTTTGCAGAACCCGAGTTCCCCCCCAAGCCGATTCACTCTGCACTTGCGCGGGCAACACTCGCACCGTTTCAGTCGATCTATTAGTGACCTATTCATTCTGGCGCCTCACCACCTCTGCAATTGAACCTGGATCATCCGTCATCGGATAGAGGGTGAGGGGTTTGAGCCAAACCCTGAAGTGTGGGCTGCCTGACGGCCTCGAGATGAGCCACCCAGCCAGCCAAGGCAAGTATCGCGCCAAAGGCAAACAACGGGCTGGCCGGGTCAGCCTGTCCTGGACGGACCGTCCAGGGCAGAAGCGAGTGGTTGGGTGAGCGAAGACCCGCATTCAGGCCGGCGCAGAGCGCCCGACGTACGCCAGCATGAGGATGAAGTGACTGAAGGC